>NZ_BAAAPO010000005.1:3981-10385 GCF_039531185.1 Nostocoides veronense | reverse complement strand
CACCGAGGTCACGGGCCCTACCGCGTCACCACGCAGGGCACCCGTGCCCGGTCAAGTTCGAAGAGCCTCGTTTCGCCAATGCCCAACTCCTTTGCCAGCTCGGCCGCGGAGCGTCCAGCGCTGTATCCGGCGACTAGGCGCTCGATCGACGCCGGGCCAATCTTGGATGCGATTCGATGGGGTTCCCACTGTCTGACCTTGGGCATCTCCGTGTCGCGCTCGAATGCGCGCGCGATGCGTACGTTGAGCCGCGCCAAGGTCGGCTCGGCGTTGGAGTAACGCGCAAGCACCTCCGCTCACTTCGTCTCGCGGAGGCGGTAGGACCCACCACGCCTTCATCTCCGCTCACTTCGTCTCGCGGAGGCGGTAGGACCCCCCCACGCCCTCATCTCCGCTCACTTCGTCTCGTGGTTCTCACCGCGAGGTCGTCAGGTTCGGTCCAGATCGTCAGGTTCATGTGACGTTCTCAGCCCAAACTGACGAAATCGGCGGCTGCGCGGCTCCGACATACTGGCGGGCATGAGCCGCACGATCGTCGTCCTCAACGGGCCCAACCTCAACCTTCTCGGGGTGCGGGAGCCACAGGTGTATGGCGCGGAGACGCTCGCGGATGTCGAGGCGCGGTGCCGGCGGGCAGCGGGTGCTGCGGGATTCGACATCGACTTTCGACAGTCGAATCACGAGGGCGATCTGATCGACGTCATTCACCAACTGCGAGAGTCCGCGGGATTCGTCGTCAATCTCGGGGCGTACACCCACACCTCTATTGCGCTACGCGATGCCCTGGCCACCGTGACCGGCCCCATCGTCGAAGTACATATCTCCAATGTCCACGCGCGCGAGGATTTCCGCCACCTTTCGTATGTCGCGCCGATCGCCGCGGGCGTCATCGCCGGCTGCGGAACGCTGGGCTACGAGTTCGCGATCGCGGTCATCGCGGACCGCCTAGGCGCCGAGTGACGAGAACTATAGAAAGTTTTTACCCGCCTTTGCTACCGAAGAGTAGTTGATAGCGGCATCACGCGTTCAGCGAAAAAGACTGTGCTGCAACAGATTTCGCGTGCAACCGTCCCGACGTCGCCGACACCGCTGGACGGCCGCCCAGAGTATGCGCAGTCCGGCCGCGCATCTCCCCCCGCGCGGTGGTGTTCGTCACGTCGATGCGTGCTAGCGTTCACGTCCGGTTGACCGAGCTTTTTCGCACGAACCTTCGGAGCGGGCAATTTGTCCGATTTCGTCGGGGTACGACTGCCCCAATTCAGTGGGAGGGCGTAGGGCAGCTTTGTGGAATGCGCGACGTGTGCATTCCATCGCACCAAGAAGGAAGAGATTCTCCCCATGGCACAGGGCACCGTCAAGTGGTTCAACGCTGAAAAGGGCTTTGGTTTCATCGCCCAGGACGGCGGCGGCCCCGATGTGTTCGTTCACTACTCCGCCATCGACACCAACGGCTACAAGTCGCTGGACGAGGCGCAGCGCGTGGAGTTCGAGGTCACCCAGGGTCCTAAGGGCCCGCAGGCTGACCGCGTCCGCCCCGTCTGAGACCGGGTCGACCGGCATACGCGGGACGGATGCCGGTAGCGAACACCCTTACATTGGCCCCGCTCGACCTCGGTCGGGCGGGGCCAATGCCTTGCCCAGGTGGTCAAGTTGAGTGGTCAGCTACTGGACAGTCGGAGAAATGCTCCTAGACTGCTCGCGCAGCACAGCCTTGCTGCAGTGAGGATGTTGGACACGTGTTTCGACGTGCGGGGGTGGGCGCCGACGACGGCGCGCCCGGCGCGCGCCGTCCACATCGGTGGCGCCGCATCCTGATCCTCGTCATCGTCGTGGCGCTCGCGGTCGTGGCGATCCCGTCCATCGCGGCATACTTCAAGCTCAACGGAAATATCACCCGCATCGACGTCTCCCGAGCCCTTGGCAACCGCCCCACGACTTCGCCGGTCAGCGAGGGCGACCCAAGGCCGCTGAATATCCTGGTTATGGGATCGGACACGCGCACTGGAATCGGCACCACCGAATACGGCAAGGACACGGTCGAAGGCGGGGCGCACTCCGACACCAACTTGCTTGTCCACATCTCCGCCGATCGGCAGCGCGCGCTGGTCGTCTCCATCCCCCGAGACTCCATGACGATGGCGCCCACGGATTGCAGCGACCCCAATTCCACGGTCGCTAATGGCGAGATTCGTCAGTGGAATTACAACTTCAATCAGGGCGGTCCAGGCTGCGTCATCAAGACCCTTGAGGGCCTGACGGGCGTTTTCGTCAATCACTTCGTGGTTATCGACTTCCGCGGCTTCCAAGACATGGTCGACGCACTCGGCGGCGTCGAAGTGTGCACGAATGTGGATATCGCGGACAAGGACGCGCAATTCACCCTGCCCGCCGGTCGTCATACCCTCGATGGCAAGCAAGCCCTGGGATATGTCCGGGTGCGCAAGACCGTCAACGATGGCAGCGACCTCAATCGCATCCGGCGCCAGCAGGCATTCCTTTCCTCGGTCGTCCAGCAAGCCACCAGCACCGGACTGCTCCTGCGTCCCGACCGCCTCTACGGCTTCCTGAACGCCGCCACGGGCGCCATGACGACCGACCCAGACCTCGGGGCCACCGCCATGGCCTCAATAGCCAACAGCCTGCGGCATATCGGCATCGGGCGAATCGCTTTCGTCACCGTGCCGACCGAGGTCTATCCCAAGGACCCGAACCGGGTGCAGTGGAAAGAATCCGCGACCCTCATCTGGGATGCCATCAAGGCCGATCGGCCGATGGATGACTCCAACGCCGGCAAGCCCAAGCCGTCCTCGACCAGCACGCCCGCGAGCCCGCTAACCGTCTCGCCGGACCAGATCACCGTGCAGGTCAGCAACGACTCCGGCGTCGAAGGGCTGGCCCTCCAGGCCGGGTCCGCGCTGGCAGTGCAGGGCTTCCGGATCGCGGGCTATGCCAATGGTCCGGTGGGCGAGACCACCGGTGTGATCATCCGGTATGCCGCCGCGCAGCGCGACGCCGCGCGCACCGTCGCCGCGGCCTTCCCGGGCGCCACCCTCAAGGCCGACGACACCCTGGGTGACGTCATCTCGGTTCATCTCGGAGCCGGCGCGTCCAACCCAGTCGCCGTGCCAAACCGAATCGGCACCGACCCGCTCCCGTCGATGACCTTGACCGCCTCCCCGGCGGCATCTGATGGGATCGAGACCCGTAGCGCCGATCAGGACATCTGCAACTAACCAGCTGTGCTGTCGGGGAGCAGATATGCCGCCGACACGAGGTGATCAAGGTCGGAGAGCCCCTAAATGCTCAAATGGCTATGTTTCCCGTCGGTCACCTCGATTCTTCAGCCCCGGCGAGGGCTGAAAGTCCAGGCCAACGGGGCGGCGCAGCCACGCAACAGGCGGAGCAAGGAGGCAGCCCCCGGTCCACAAGGGACCGGGGGCCAGTGCGCGGAGGCGGAGGGATTTGAACCCTCGATGGGCGATTAACCCAAACCGCATTAGCAGTGCGGCGCCATAGACCGGACTAGGCGACGCCTCCAACAGCCCACACAGGGTAGCCCGCCCAGCACCCCGCGAGCAAAAGCGTTCGGCGTCCGGTTGTGTGACTCACGTCGTGGGCAACTCCACGAAGATCGTTGTGGCTCCCGGGCGCGAGCGCAGGCCGACCCGACCGTCGTGGGCGGCGGTCACGGCAGCGACGATCGACAGCCCCAGGCCGGTGCTTCCCGCGGCCCGGTTGCGAGCCACGTCACCCCGCGTGAAGCGTTCGAAAACGTTGGGCTGCAAGGCTTCTGGTATGCCGGGTCCATCGTCTGTGACGGAGATTGTCACGACATCGGACCGCTTTGGGTCTCCCACTGAGCCGCGCCGCACAGACGTCGTGACGCGGGTTCCGGTTGGGGTATGGGCGCGCGCGTTGGCAAGCAGGTTCGCCAGGACTTGATGGAGCCGGGCCTGATCGCCGGTGACCTCGATCGGCTCATCCGGCAGATCCAAGGACCACACGTGCTCGGGAGCCGCGGCACGTGCGTCGCTGACGGTGTCGATCGCCAAAAGGGTCAGGTCGACGGCCTCGTGCTCAAGCGGCCGGCCGGCGTCCAAGCGGGCCAGAAGCAGCAAGTCCTCGACGAGCCCCTGCATACGCAGCGACTCGGACTCGATCCGGCTCAGGGCGTGGGTGACCGAGGATGGAACGGGGGAGGGCTCGCGGCGGGAGAGTTCGGCATACCCCCGGATGCTGGCCAGCGGGGTGCGCAACTCGTGCGAGGCATCGGCGACGAACTGGCGCACGCGCGTCTCGGACTGGTGGCGCGCCTGCAGGGCGCCGTCGACATTGTCGAGGAGGCTGTTGAGGGCCAGGCCGACCTGCCCCACCTCGGTGCGAGGATCGGTGTCGCGGGCCGGGACGCGGTCGACAAGGGCGACCTCGCCGGTTTCGAGGGAAAGGGTGGAGACCTTCCGGGCCGTCCCTGCCACCCGGCGCAGCGGCTCGAGATTGCGGCGCACGAGATAGGTACCACCGCCACCCACGACGACGAGGCCAAGCAGCGTGCCGATGGTGACCAGGCCAAGCAATTGGTTCGTCGTGCGGTCGATCGGGTCGATGGGCAGGCCGGTGTACTGCATACCCTGAGGGGTCGAGGTCGCGAGGACGCGATAGCGACCGATCTCGGTGCCGAAGTCGATGGTGCGCGGCGTGGACCCGAGGCCGGCGCCCGTGAGCAAGGTGACCTGCGCAGCGTCAAGAGAGGTGTCCTGGCCATCCCGGCCGACCACGGAGTTGATGGGTGAGCCGTTGACCGAGACGACCCGGTCGTTCTTGACGAGCAGTTGCAGCACCGTGCCGCCGGTGCCCGGGAGTCCACCAGGCGCGCCGGGCGGGCCGTGGCGGTCATCGCCGTCCGGGTCGAAGCCGTGCCGCCCGAAGGCTGCGCGCTGAGCGGTGGCGGTCAGTTCGGCGTCGACCTGGCCCGCGAGATACTGCCGAGTCGCGAGGACGACCATCGCGCCGGTGCCGAGACTGACCGCGAGGAAGAGGGCGATCATCGAGGCGACGAGTTTGGCGCGCAGGGTCCAGGTGCGCGGATCGCGCATCGAGGTCTGCCGGGTCGGCCGTGTGAGCGGCATCAGTCGGCCGGTTTGAGGACGTAGCCGACGCCTCGCATCGTGTGGATCATTGGGCTGCGGCCGGCGTCAATCTTCTTGCGCAAGTAAGAGATATAGAGCTCGACAACATTTGCCTGGCCCCCGAAGTCGTAGTTCCAGACACGATCGAGAATCTGTGCCTTGGAGAGCACGCGCTTGGGGTTGCGCATGAGGTATCGCAGCAACTCGAACTCGGTCGCCGTCAGGCTGATCTCCTCGCCCGCGCGGGCGACTTCGTGGCTGTCCTCGTTCATCGTCAGATCGCCGACGACGAGCACCGAGGCGGATTCATCGGCCACGACGGCGGTACGGCGCATGAGCGCGCGCACGCGGGCAACAACCTCTTCGAGGCTGAAGGGCTTGGTGACATAGTCGTCGCCACCCGCGGTGAGGCCAGCCACCCGATCCTCGACGGCATCCTTGGCGGTCAGGAACAGGACGGGCACATTAGCGTCGTCGGCTCGCATCCGGCGCAGCACTTCCATACCGTCGAAGTCCGGCAGCATCATGTCGAGGACCACGGCGTCGGGGGCAAATTCCCGCGCCGCCCGCACCGCTTCGGTGCCGGTGCCCGCGGTGCGCACATCCCAGCCTTCATAGCGCAGCGCCATGGCCAGCAGTTCGGTGAGGTTCTGCTCGTCATCGACGACGAGGACGCGCACTGGCGACCCGTCGAGGCGCTGCAACTTCTGGGCTGATTGGCTCATGGGGTCTAGTCAACCGTCCCGACCCTAGGCGCGCCCCCGGTCCTGACTGTGTGTTTCCTATGAGTCGCCTTTGTGCCCGGGGGGGCTAACTTCTGGTGGCGCCGCTCTCAAGCGGTGGGATATTCGCATGCATCCACTGCACGAGCGGCGTCACGGAGCGCCAGCAGGTGCGGACGTGCGTCAGGACGCGCTCGTCGGCGATCCAGTCGGCAGCACCGAACGGCAGGATCACCATGACCTCCTTCTGACGCAGCAAATCGATGCGCGGATGGTCGGCCGAGAAGCCACGAGGCGTGGTCTTGACGTGATCGCCGAGCACCTCATAGCCCGAATCGACCAGCGTCGTCATGAGCTGCGCGAGTTCAGCGCCGGTCGCCGGGGCGTCGACATCGGTTCTTTGACGGAGCGGTCATATGCCGTCTTGCTGGCCAGCCAAAACTCGCGTGTGTTGGTCTCCTCCAGCCCGTCATAGAAGTCAAGTGCGGCGGCCGGGAAACCGAGTGCGGACATGCGGGGGACTCTAGAGGGGAGCCCTGTCGCGGACGCCAAGGAA
>NZ_BAAAPO010000005.1:0-3957 GCF_039531185.1 Nostocoides veronense | reverse complement strand
GCTAGCAGAGGTTCCTAGGGAGTGACGGGAGTGTCGGGGGCGAAGCGGGTGACGGGGCCAGGGCCCGGGGGGCTCAGCCCTCGAGGTTCGCCTTCAGGGTCGCGAGTTCATCGCTCATCTGGCTCGGCAGCTTGTCGCCGAACTTGGCGAGCCACTCCTCGATGAGGCCCAACTCGGTGGCCCACTCCTCGGCGTTGACTTCGAGCGCCTTGGCGACCTGCTCCTCGGTCATGTCCAGGCCGGTGGTGTCGAGCGCGCCGGGGGCCGGGACGATGCCGACCGGGGTGTCGACGCCTTCGCCGCTGCCGTCGAGACGCTCGATGATCCACTTCAGGACACGAGCGTTGTCGCCGAAGCCCGGCCACAGGAAGGAGCCGTCCTCGCGGTCGCGCCGGAACCAGTTGACCTGGTAGATCTTCGGCAGCTTGGCGGCATCGGCCTGCTTGCCGATCTCCAGCCAGTGGTTGACATAGTCGCCGGCGTTGTAGCCGATGAAGGGCAGCATCGCCATCGGGTCGCGGCGCACGACGCCGACCGCGCCGACGGCGGCGGCCGTGGTCTCGGACGAGAGGGTCGCGCCGACGAAGACGCCGTGGTTCCAGTCGCGGGTTTCGTAGACCAGCGGAACGGTGGTCTTGCGGCGGCCGCCGAAGAGGATGGCGTCGATCGGGACACCATTCGGCTCGTCATACTCATCGGCCATCATCGGGCACTGCTTGGCGGGGGTGCAGAAGCGGCTGTTGGGGTGGCTGGAGACGACGCCAGACTCGGGGGTCCAGTCGTTGCCCTTCCAGTCGGTGAGGTGGGCCGGCTTCTCGTCGGTCATGCCCTCCCACCAGACGTCGCCGTCATCGGTGAGCGCGACATTGGTGAAGATCGAATTGCCCTGCTCGACGGTGCGCATGGCGTTGGGGTTGGTGTTCTCGCCGGTGCCGGGCGCGACGCCGAAGAGACCGAACTCGGGGTTGACGGCATACAGCCGGCCGTCCTTGCCGAAACGCATCCAGGCGATGTCATCGCCGACCATCTCGGCCTCCCAGCCCTCGAGGGTGGGGTCGATCATCGCGAGATTGGTCTTGCCGCACGCGCTCGGGAAGGCGCCGGCGATGTAGTGCTTCGAGCCGGTGGGCGAGGTGAGCTTGAGGATGAGCATGTGCTCGGCCATCCACATCTCGTCGCGCGCCATGGCAGAGGCGATGCGCAGGGCATAGCACTTCTTGCCGAGCAGCGCGTTGCCGCCATAGCCGGAGCCATAGGACCAGATCTCGCGGGTCTCGGGGAAGTGCGCGATGTACTTGGTGTCGCTGCACGGCCACTTCACGTCAGCCTTGCCGTCGGTGAGCGGGTAGCCGACCGAGTGCAGACACTTGACGAAGCTCGCCTGCTGCTCCTCCATCGCGCGCAGGACGGGCTCGCCGATGCGGGCCATGATCTTCATCGAGACGACGACATAGGCGGAGTCGGTGATCTCCACGCCATACATCGGCTGGTCGGCGTTCAGGTGGCCCATGACGAAGGGGATGACGTACATCGTGCGGCCGGTCATGCACCCCTTGTAAAGGTCGGTCATGATGCCCTTGAGCTCAGCCGGGGCCATCCAGTTGTTCGTAAAGCCCGCATCCTCCTCCTTCTCGGAGGCGATGAAAGTCCGGTCCTCGACGCGCGCGACATCGCTGGGGTCGCTGGCCGCCCAGTAGGAGTTGGGCTTCTTGCTCTCGTCCAGCTTGACGAAGGTGCCGGCGGCGACGAGTTCGTCGTTGAGGCCTTGGATCTCCTCGTCGGATCCGGTGATCCACACAACCTTGTCGGGGGTGGTCAGGGCGGCGACCTCATCGACCCACGCCTGCAGGGCCGCGTTGGTCGTGCCGGTGGTGGCTGATGTGGCTGTCATGAGCGTCCTCCATGGTCATGGGGCCTGGGCGCCCCACGTCGTGCCGCCAGCGGTTCCGGACAGTTCCCGGAATGAGCCATCAGACGGCCTGATCCAACGATACGGAGGCTCCGCAAGGCCCCTCGCCATGGAAACGTTTACGCGGCTGTGGAACGTCTCACAAGCGCTTCCGACCAGGCTGTATGCCGCGCGCTCCCCCGCGATTTCGTCCCCGCGGCGCCGGGCGCTAAGATCGTCGACTGTCGCTCGGCACGCCGAGACGGCCGGCGCCCGTAGCTCAACGGATAGAGCATCTGACTACGGATCAGAAGGTTAGGGGTTCGAATCCCTTCGGGCGCGCTCTGTGTTGAGACAGGCGACCAGGCCCCTGAACTGCAGTGATGCGGGCAGGGGCCTTGCTCGTCTTCGAGGCGTTCCGGCCGACCTGGCCAGGGGATGGGCCCAAAAATGGGCCCATCAACGAGCGCAGGGGCGCGACAGTGGGACTGCTGCACCGATAGGTGACAACCGATCTGTGGCGTTGTGAGGCGCTGCTGGAAGGATGCACACCGTGCCCAAGCCCTATCCCCAGGAGTTCCGCGACGACGTCGTGCGAGTGGCTCGTCAGCGTGAGGACGGCGTCACGTTGAAGCAGGTCGCCAAGGACTTCGGGATCTCGGAGTCGTGTCTGACGAACTGGATGACCCAGGCCGACCGCGACGCCGGGATCAAGGCCGGCGCTGATCGTGAGGAACTGGCCGATCTGCGTGAGCTCAAGCGGCGCAACCGGCTGCTGGAGCAGGAAGTCGAGGTCCTTCGGCGGGCGGCGCTGGCCGTCGACGGATCCCCGTGACGGTGACGTGCCGGGTGCTGAAGTTCGCGCGGGCTCCGTACTACCGGTGGCTCGAGGCACCCGTCACCGACGCCGACCTCGTGGCCGCCTACCGCGCGAACGCCCTGTTCGACGCTCACCGCGACGACCCGGAGTTCGGGTACCGCTACCTGCACGACGAAGCGGGCGATGCCGGGGAGGTCATGTCGGCACGGACCGCGTGGCGGCTGTGCTCCAGCCAGGGCTGGTGGTCGGCCTTGGCAAGCCCAAGCGGGGCGCTTCCAAGCGGCCGGGTCCGCCAGTGCACGACGACCGCTGTGCCGTGACCGACAAGCACGGCGTGACCCGCCACGTGTTCACCGCCGACGCCCCGAACCGGCTGTGGCTGACCGACATCACCGAGCACTGGACCGGTGAGGGGAAGCTGTACCTGTGCGCGGTCAAGGACGTCTACTCAAACCGCATCGTCGGGTACTCGATCGACTCGCGGATGAAGTCGCACCTCCCGGTGGCCGCCCTGGCGAACGCCGCTGCACGCCGCGGTGACGTCGCCGGCTGTGTTGTCCACTCCGACAGGGGGTCTCAGTTCCGAGCGCGAAAGTACGTCCACGCCCTGAACCGTCACGACATGGTCGGCTCGATGGGTCGGGTCGGCTCCTGCGGCGACAACGCCGCCATGGAGAGCTTCTTCTCCCTGCTGCAGAAGAACGTCCTGAACCGGCGGTCCTGGGCCACCCGCCAAGAGCTCCGCATCGCGATCGTCACCTGGATCGAACGGACCTACCACCGCCGCCGTAGGCAGGAGGGACTGCTGAAGGTTTGATTGACACTGCGGGTGTGGTGATTCAGGCCGCGTTCGCGGGCCAGTAGATGGTCTCAAACTCGATCGGTGTGGTTTTGCCCAGGGCGCGCTGGCGTCGGCGGCGGTGGTAGGTGCGCTCGATCCAGGTGACGATCGCCAGGCGGAGCTCGGCGCGGGTGGTCCAGGACCGCCGGTTCAGGACGTTCTTCTGGCCGCGCTCAAGGTCCTCTACCTCGTGACCCGCGGCATGGACCCCAAGGGCACCGGTCAGGCACGATGGACCATTCGCTGGAAGCCAGCCCTGAACGCGTTCGCCGTCACCTTCGCCGACCGCATTCCCGCAGCAGAGAACCTCTAACAATGAACGTCAGAAACACCGTTAGTCGGACTTACATGCTGGTATGGCGTGCGCGGGGGTCGTGACCCTGAATCTGACTGGTGTCCTGCTGGATT
>NZ_BAAAPO010000004.1:646-16178 GCF_039531185.1 Nostocoides veronense | reverse complement strand
TTCCTCGGGAAGGTGCGCTCCCTCACGCCACCCCGCCGAAGGCCATCCACAGGTTCTGATCATTGCTCTCAGTCGATGATCCGCGCCCATGAGGAGAGGATCGAGTCAAAGGGTGAAGCGGGATCTCCGACAGAGAGGTTGATTACGGCGATCTGCGACCCAGCCGGCCCTTCCGCCCCTTCCCCATCGAACAGCTCTCGGAAGACGCGCCACATGAGATCGGGTACGAGTTCGGCTGCGGGCAGTTCCTCACTGCGGTCGGCTGTCTCGTCTGATGGCGTGAGAATGGGGCGCACCAACACGGGGCGATTCGCGGCCAGCTCACCAGCACCGCGGTCACCCCAGATCGTTGCCGACGCCATCCAGGTGCCGTGTTTCAGTTCCTCGACGGTGGCATTGCTCAGAAGGTCGTCGGGATCATGGACGATGACTCGGTCCCGCAGCAACGGATGGTTTGCGGCGGGGACGCCGTCGAGGAGGCAGACGACGGGTTCAGCTGTGGGGAGCGGACTGTCCTGACCTGATATCGGGTCGGTGGGTGGCCCGGCGACCGGGAGGCCTTGCCCGGTCACCCTTAGGTACATCACATTGGCGGAACGGACGACCTGAACGGAATCGAAGTCACCGCGCGCGAGGTCCCGCAGGCTCTCGGTCGGGACGGTGCACTTGAGGCCGTGGTAGCCGATCTGCTCGATCACCGCCGAGGTATGTACCTGTCCTCCAGCCTGTTCAACCAGAGCGGTGACCTCACGCTGGCTGGCGAGGCGTTTCAGGGGTGAGCGTCGATACCAGAGTTCGATCTCGATCGCGTGTGGCTTATCGGTGATCCGGTCGGCGAAGTGTTCGTCCCAGTCGAGCATCTTCAAGCGGTCTTGCGGACCCCACGGACGCAGGTCCTTGAGGTGGGAGAACAGTTCTCTCAACGGCGAGTAGCCATACGGGAGAGACTTGCTCTGCTTCCACGTCCGCCATAAGGACAGCAGGTCGTCGAGGGCTTTCTGGTTGAGGCACACCGCGTGGAGGCAGGAGCCGATGAACGGATTGCGCGGCTTCTTGCTGATGAGTTGATACTCGTCGGTCGGTTCTATCGCACCTTCGGACTCAACCAGGATCTCCAGGCCCAGTTTTTGGGCGACGGTGGTTAGGTCTATCTGCTCGTCGAGGGCCTCAAAGACCAGGACAAGTTGCGGATCGGCAGCCTGGATTGATTGAGCGAGTTGGATCTCCGCGCCGAGAGCGGCGACGGTTTCCTCGAATCGTGAGTCGATCCTACTGACCCGCTCACCCTCGCTGAGAAAGTTCACCCGCGAACCGCCCCCGCCAGGTGCCTTGATCGAGCGTGGCGGGGAGATCATGCCCAAGATCACCGGTCTCGACGTCGAGACTCCATCGGCCGATGGGCTCATTTTTCACTGACGTCGGCGCGCGCAGACCACTGCTTGAGGAGCTGCTGGGTGACTGCTTGTGAGTCGGGCTCTGGGCCGGAGAGGATGGAGCGGCGTTGGACGTCCAGCGCGAACTCCTCCAGCTCGGCATAACTGACATCGCTGAGTCGATCGGCGATAGTGCGCGCGGAAAGACCGAAATCGACGCCTGTTCTCGCCGACCATGCTTGCAGCCATTCGACCTTGCCAGCCCTGGTCGGGTTCGGCAGATTGAGCCTCATCTGCATCCGGCGCCATACTGCACGGTCAAGAAGTTCTGGATGGTTGGTCGCGGCGATCACGATGACGTGGCTTGGCAGCTTGTCGACCTGGAGGAGAAGCGAACTGACAACGCGCTTGATCTCGCCCGTCTCGTGAGTATCGCCTCGTTCCTTCGCCACCACGTCGAACTCGTCGAAAAACAGGACACAGGGCCGTACCCGCACCGCAGCGAACAGAGTCTCCATGCGGGATGCGGTCTCGCCCAGGAAGCTACCGATGAGCCCTTCATACCGGACACTCAGCAGCGGGACTGCGAGCTCGGTGGCGATCGCCTCGGCCAGTGAAGTCTTCCCGCCGCCTGGCGGTCCTACGAACAACAAGCGGTGCCGGGGTTCGACTCCGTGACTACGCAGCAGGTCTCGACGGTGGTGTTCCTCGACGAGTTGGTTGACAGCTTGACGCACCTCGGTCGGAAGGACCAGATCGGTCACCCGGCGTTCTGGCTCCTGCTCGTAGAACAGACCGTTGGATGCCTCGTTGCGACTCAAAGAGGTGACGTTGGTGCCGGTGTTCGGCCGGCGGCGAGTCAGCGCGTCAGCGAGTTGGGACGCCAGTACGCCGTGCTTCTTGTTCTCTTCCTCGGCGATCAGGGCCTCGGCCGCGCGTCGGAACGCGAGATCATCGCCACCGGCCCCTGACTGGACAAGTGCGAGGAGCAGGTCTGCGCGTGCCATGCATCCTCCGATCGCCGTTCAGTCCTGATCAATCTTCTCAGACCTTATGTCCACTCGCCCACATCGACACGAGCAGTCGGTCGCGGAAGGGCACGAGGGCATGACCGGGACCGTCGACGCGCCTGGCGACGCTCACTGGACTCCCTCAGCCGGCATGGGCGCCAGGGATGCCGAGTGCTCGTACGGCCGCCTGTCGGCGCATGCGGCGCCGAGCAACTGCGTCGCAAGTCCGGGCACGTATCAGGAGGATGAGGCTGACCGGTCCCATGATGATGAACTTCATCGCGTTCCACACCGCCCACAGCACGACCAAATGCAGCCAGCCTGGGGCACCGTCAGCGAGGGCGTTGGTGCAGATACTCGCGATGAGCAGGTAGGGCGCGGCGAGGAGCATCGCGGGGATGCCCCACTTCAAGTTGGGTCGGCGTCGGATCGCGTCGAGCAGCCGGTTGGTTGGCATGTAGCGGCGCAGGTAGTAGCGGGTGTGGGCGCTGAGCGTCCAGATCAGGCGGATCATGGCGGGCCTCTCGTCACACGTGTCTCTCCGTCGAGGAGGCAGTACGTGTATGAGCGCCCAAGCTGGGCTGTCCCGAAGGACCCACAATCGAGGAGGACCTGCCTCGAATTCCACTGTACGTCGGAGCCCGGACAGACGTAACCCCTGTGCTACCTCATTCGCGGGAGTCCGACGCCGCGGGGCGGAAGTGATGCCGTGGGCCGGCTGGTGCGTGTGGCAAGGCGATGAGGTGGGTTCCTGAAACAGGTGTCTCTGTCTGCTGGAGGTGCAGGCCGATCATGTTGACGAGCGTCGCGGCCACGGCAGCGAGGTCCGCGGCCGAGCCATGGAACGTGGGTACGGAGCATCCCCTCGTGGGAGTCAGTTCGTCGCCTTCAGCTGCTTCCTCCCAGAGTGGGTGGTACAGCTCCAGCGCACCATCGGCCACTACCGAGCGTCCTGCCTGGTCGTCAAGCTCAGACGGCGTACAGGGGGCATCGGGCGCGCAGATGTTGGCGATACCGAGCGATCCTGTCCTGGCGTCGGTGGCGACCTGGGCAATGAGTGCCGTACGGTCTTCGCCGGCGAGGGTGTCGAGGTAGGTGGTGATGCTGTGGCTGACCGTGGCGTCGATGATGAGGTCCGCGGAGAGGGAGACGGCTGGATCGGGGACGCTTCCTTCTGCGACGGTCACGGTCAGGTCGTCGCGGATCGCGCGGAGGCGTGTGGCCAGGGCATCGGCCTTGGTCTGGCCGATGTCGGCTTCGGTGTAGTTCTGTCGCACGAGTAGTCCGCCGGTGATGGTGCCGGGGTCGCAGACGGTGATGGTGCTGGCTCCGGCGCGTGCGATGAATTCGGCGAGCCATGAGCCGAGTCCGCCGCAGCCCCAGATGTGGACGGTCCGTCCTTGGAAGGCGTTGACGGGACGGTTGTCGTCGCGCCGGGTTGTGACCTCTTGCCGTTCGTCGGACATGTTGCACCATTCGATGGGGATGTCGGCGTTGATGATCGCGGGGTCGAGGGTGATCGCGGTGCCGTGCTTCTTGGCGAGGCGCCGGAGGGCGTCGGCGGTAGTTGCGGGGAGGCGTCCGCCGAGAAGGTGGTGCGGTCCGCCTGCGGGGTGCGGCACGGCGAGCACGAAGTACTGCTCGGTGCCGTCGGGGTTTCGTAGAGCGCTGGCGAGGAGTGAGGTGAGGAACGCGGGCGACTGCGGTGAGACCTCTGGTGGTCGTCCTTCGGCACGGTGAAGGTGCGGGTCGTCCAGGAGTGTCATGAACAGCGCGAAGGTGGATGCCGCGCCGAAGGGGAGGTCGCTCGCGAGGACAAAGACGGGTGTGCGGTGTCCGTCGCGGTCGGTCGAGTAGGTGAGGTCGTATCGGTGCGGTGAACGGGCGATGAGCCGGGCGATCTGCTGGCGCTTCGGCGGCCCGGGTTCGCGGACGACGATGGTGGGTGTGTCGTCGGCGTGGTGGAGCACTCCTCCGACAGCGTGGTACATCGCGGTCGAGGGATCGAATGCTCCGGCCGCGGCATCGGTGAGCCAGTCCCACAGTCGGCTGAGGAATCCGGCCATTCCGGAGGAAGGGCGCCACTCGCGTGAGGGGTCGAGATAGATGCAGAGCCGCTGCCCTTGGAGGACGTGCGGGAAACCGAGGAAGCGTGTGTGGTCAACCTCGGCGCTCGGGGGCGCGAACAGAGAGGGGCGAATCTTGACGATGAACTCCTCGTCGTCTCCAAGTTCCAGCCCGCCGGGGCGGTGAGGGAAATCTGCGGTGTGGAGGCGGAGTCGGAGGGTGGCGTCGCCGTCAGAGTCGAGCCGAGGCTGCTCGACTATCCGCACGTCGCTGGGGTGCTCCCTGGCGAGTGACCTCAGCTCATCGAAGAGGTGCTTCTGCCAGGCCGAGAGCGTGGCCCGGTTGCGGCGGCTCATCCCGCTCGGCCAGACCGCCCCACGGTGGAAGCGGCCGCGGGAGCTGCTGCCGGGAACTTCGCGCTGCTGGATGAGGTGGCCGGGGCCTTGAAGCCGTCACCGAAGATGCCCTGCCACAGCTCGATGCTGCGCTCCTTGTTCTCCTCCTCGTAAGCCTCCTCGATCTCGGCGGCGTGGACATGAATACGGTCCCGGAAGTAGCTGTAGGTCGACTGCTCCCAGCGATGGTCGAAGGTGACGCCGGACCCGGACGGGTCCGGAATGGAGGGCTTGGTCGGGCGTGCCTGGAGCCAGGCGTCGAGGTCCTTGACGAGGTGCAGGAGAGTCGTGGGGACGTCGCTGTAGTAGCCGGGGTCGAGCAGCGTGCGCAGCTCGGTGACTTGCTCGCCGAGCAGTGTCGTCAGGAGGATCGACCGGGTCCCGGTGAAGGAGTTCTTGTGGTCACGCAGGTACTTCATCAGCCGGATGACCTTGCGGAGGTTGCCCTTCGCGAGCGCGTCCTTGCTCTTCATCCAGTCCGTGAAGCCCTGGGGGTCGGTCTGCTCCCAGTCGTTGTCGTCGCGGTTGACGATGACTTCGCGTCCATCGGCGAGGTTGATGTGCGGCACGATGTCGAGGTGCATGGAGTTCGCGTAGACAACTCGGACGCAACGGCACTTGCGTGAGTGCGGCATGTTTCCGTAGGTGCTGTGCCGGTGCAGAGCCGCGTAGACCTCCTCGATGTACTTCTTGGGATCGTCGGCCCAGTCCGCGTTCTCGCTCATGTCGAGCATGAAGTCCGCGTCGAACTCGTTGCTGCCCACCGGATTGATGATGGTCTTGTGCGCCCACGAGCCCTGGGGCGTCTTGCCGACGATCAGGTGCCCGATCTGCTCGTCGGCCTTCAACGCCTTGTAGACCCCCTCGACGCGAGAGTCGAGGGAGTCGAGTTTGACCTGGCCGAGGTTGACGGTGTCCTTGAGCAGGACGTTGAAGTAGTCAGTGAGCTTCATCGGGAGGCCTCCGTGGTCGACGTGCTGGTCGGATCGCTGCGGTGTCGGTCTCCGATCAACGGTGTGTAGTCGGCCGCGCGATGATCTGCGAACCGCGCGGTGTAGATGGGGCTGAGCTCGCGGCTCACGGACGCGGCGAGGCCGGCGACATCGCTCGGGTCTGCCGAGTCGAGTGCGTACAGTCCGCCCGGCACGAGAGCATCGAACCTGGTGTAAGCGGATTCGCCGATCAGATGCTCAGCGATCCCCTGTCCGCCCCGGCTGCCGGATGTGAGGATCAGTGGCGCGATCGGCTTCGCCCAGTTGAAAAGCCCGCCGCGGTCGAGGCGCTTGGGGTGGTTCGTGAGCTGGTCGATGGTGCCGACGTTGAGCACCCTGATCGAGGCGAGCGGTACGTCGAGCATGCTCACGGCCTCGGCGATCGCGACGACAGAGGGGTTGTTTGCCCACACGCCGCCGTCGATGAGGCGGTGTCCATCGACACGCGCGGCAGGGAAGTAGAGCGGCGCCGCCGAGGTCGCCATCGCGATGTCCACCATCGGGATGCGCCAGTCTCGGGCGAGCCGTGTGTGGTGCGGCGTCTTGAAGATGTGCACGGAGCCTCGTTGCACGTCCCACGCCGGGATGACCAACCTTTTCGTGCTGTCTCCCAGCAGCCTTTCGCCGAGCACCTTCGTCAACGCGGTACGCAGAGCATCGCCTTCGTAAATGGGTGCAGTGAGTTGCCGAGGTCGCCGCCACAGTCGCCGACGCGCGGCCGGGAAGACAGTCTTGACCAGTTCTTCGTAGTGCCCCACGATCTCGCGCGGGGTGAGACCGGCACCCAAGCCGAGCGCGACGATCCCACCCGCCGACGTGCCAGCGATCAAGTCGAAGGAGTCCTTGATGCTGACGTCGAGGTCCTGTTCCAGCCGCGCGAGCACGTGAGCGGTGAACAGTGCCTTGGCTCCCCCGCCATCGAGGGCGAGAATCTGGAAACGATCGACGGATAGGGTGCTTGGCGCGATCGTCGTGGATGGATGGTCCTGCCGTCCGGGCGCGTCGGCCTGTCCGGTCGGCATCTCGCCTCCGGGATCGGTCGAACTTGCAGGAACTACACCCATGTAACTATTCTACGCCGCCGTACCGACATTCCCTCGGGCTCAGATCACAGGCTCCGCCCGGGAGAAGTTCGCTCGACCGAGCGACGCTCAGTGACGGCTGCGGACCGGCGAGCCGCTTCCCCTGCCTGTACAAGTGCGCTTCTTGCGCGAGCCGCGTCGATCTTCTGTGACGCGTTCTCCGGTTCCGGGCCGAGGGGCGAGTCTTCAGTGATGCCGTACCGGTCGCGGTAGGCCGCGACGGTGCGGGCGTACCGTCGCCACGCCGCTGCCTTGCGTGGATCGCGGGGTGGGTCACCGAGTGGTTTCGTCCAGAGCTCGCCGGCCTGGCGTGCGGTGTCGAGCACCGCGTCGGCACGGGCCTCGATCAGCTCGCGCCGCTCATCAAGCGCGTGGCGCATGTCGCCGGTCATCGGACCATCGGCGGATGGGATCAGTCCGGCGATTAGCCGTGGCGCCTTGCGGGTGCGTCCTGAACCTGCCGGGCGTGCGGTAGCACGGGCCACCCGGTAGTGCAGGACGGAGGCGATGTCGTCGACGTCTTCGAAACCTCGCGCGGCCACCAGTCGCGGAAACAGGGTGTCGAGGTCGTGGTGGTTGGCCTCGGCGCGGCGCAGTTCGGCGGTAAGTGCCCCGAACGCCTCGGACTCGATCGCGGTCTCGGTTTGCTCGGTCGTGAGGCCGGAGGATCGTATGAGGGTGACCCAGCGGTCTCGTTGAGCTACGGCCGCGATGGTCTCGTACTCGGCAGCGAGTTGGGCGATCGAGCCCCAGTGCTCTTGTTCGACGGTGAGGGTCTCGTGGGCGGACAGCTCGGCCCCCACGTGTTGCAGGACCCCGTAGAGCACACCGCGGGCGGTGGCGTCGGGATTGTCGCCCGGGTAGGGCTCGGCGTGCTCGTCGGCGCGGTCGAGGACCACGTAGGCGTGGTTGGCGTGCTTGCCGCGGGTCATCGCGACGTAGAAGTTCTCCCGCGTGGTCGTTGGCTCGACCAGGACGTGGGCGGTATTGACGGTGACGCCTTGCGCCCTGTGTGCGGTGACCGCGTAGCCCAGATCAACATGGTCGGTCACGTAGCCGGCGGGCAGGACGATGGAGCCGCCGAACCGGCGGCCGGCCTTGCGGATCGTGACCGAGCCGTCGTTCCGGACGCCGGTGATGGTCCAGGTGTCACCGTTGCGCACCCAGTCCTTGCCGTTACGTAGCCGACGGTCGTTGCGGCGGGTGATGATCGCGTCCCCGACACCCGCCGCGGTGCCGTCGTTCAGCTCGACCTCCCGACCAGGCTTCAACGTGCCGTCGAGAATCAGGTCCGCACGAGCACGGGTGTTGAGGGCGCTCACGTCCTCGCGGGTCTCGGCCACCAGCACCGACACCAAGCCTTGGCTCCGATCGGCGCGCCACGCGGTGTAGGCGGCGTCGGTCATCGCTTCGGTGTCGCCGTCGTGGATGCGGTCGTGGTCGAGGTAGGTGCCGATCACCTCGGTTCGACCGTGGCGGAGGGCGAGGGAGGCGGTCTTCTCCCAGGCGTTGGTGAACCGGTGGACGTCAAGTAGCTCGGGTGCATCGTCGCGGTCGTTGACTAGGAGTCCGAAGGCGCCGCCTGCGTCCACGGACTGGAGCTGGGCGAAGTCGCCGACCAGCAGCACCTTCGCCCCGGCTCGTTCGGCCAGGTGGGTGATGCGGTCCAGCGAGAGGGTGCCGGCGAGAGAGGCTTCGTCGATGATGACGAGCTGACCCGCCTTGAAGTCCTCGCCGTGGAGGAGGTGGTTCTGCCACCACTTCGCCGTGTTCTCCGTCGCGATCCCGAGGTCGTCAGCGAGGACCTGCGCGGCCACCGCGGACGGTGCGAGCCCGACCACGGACCCGGCGCCGTGTTCCTTCTCCCACGCCCGTCGCAGCGCGGACATTGCCGTCGTCTTCCCGGCGCCCGCCGGCCCCACCAGCACATCGAGCATCTGGCCGGAGACCACGATCTTCATGAGCGCGTCAGCCTGATCTTCACCGAGCAGCCGCCCCTCACGATCAGGCTTCGTGGTGACCTTCTCCACAGTGCGAAGCGGGACGGTCGGTCCGGTCATGGTGCGGGCGCGGTCGAGCAGACGGTCCTCAGCCTCCAGCAGCAGCTCGGAGGAGAACACGGTCGAGTGCTTCGGGCGGAACACGCTCGTGCCATCCACCCGCCGGAACGCGGCCGGGCTGGTGGCGAGGTCGGGCGGCGTCAGCCGCAGCGAGGCTTGCTCGGCGGCCTCGGCGATCATCGCGACGACCGCTTCGCGGTCGCGCATGCTGGCGAAGCGCCAGCCCATCGTCTGCCGGGACGCCTCGGCCATCAGGTTCCACCGCCGCCACGTGGACCGCTTCTCACCCACCACCTCGACCACGGTCTGCCCGAGCTCGCCGATCGCATCCAGCGGCACGTCATCGGCGCGCAGCAGCAACGCCTTGTCGTTGTCGGTCACCTCGCGTGCCCAGGCGGTGGCGTCGTGGCCGAGCACGCCCGTGGCGCGGGTGCGCCACTCGGCAGTCAGGTCCGCCAGCGACCGCACCTGTTTCTCCGGGCGTGTGGACAGGGTGGCCTGGGCACGCAACTTGATCACGGTCGCCGTGGAGGGCTGGCGGCCGTGCCGGGCGACGTACTCGGCGATCAGCCGGTCCTTCTCGGCGTCGATGTGCCGGGCACGGGTCGAGAACTCCTGGACCAGCTCCTCCGGGACCGTGCTGATGGCCCATGCGGGGTTGCGATCCCGGCCCATGTCCCTTGCTTCCCACTCGACCCCGAAGGTACGGGTCATGTGATCGGCGAACACAGCCTCGTGCAGCTCCGACAGCGCGACCACCGCGGCGTGCATCGGACGGCCATCCAGAGACCGCCACTTGCCGTCGAACGCGGTCTGCACCTTGTTGGAGATGACGACGTGGGTGTGCAGATGGGGGTCGCCAGCTCGGGAGTCGAAGTGATCGAACGCCGTCGCCACCAGCCCGGTGACATCGACCTGCGCAACCGCTCCGTCGCCAGCGGTTGCACCGGAGCGGGTGGCTGCAACCTCGCGCTCCATGAACGCAACCACCTCCGCAACCGCCGCATGATGCGCCTCACCGATCAACGCCTGCGTCCCCGCGTCCGCGACCGCCCACAACGCCGAGGCCGACTTCGGAACCGAGAAGGTGAAGTCGAACCCCGCCACCGCGCGGCGCCTGCCGCGGTCGGTCTCCTCGGCCTCGATCTGCGCGACCGCCTCGCCCTGTGCACCAGGGCTTAGGCCGGGGTCGAGGTCGGCGATCCGGGCCTCGATCCGTTCCGGCACCGACTTGTAGGCAGGGAACGCGTGGCCCAGCGGGTCGCCGGTGATCGGGTCGCGGCCCATGCCCATCAAGAGCTGGAGCTGGGCCTCCGACACCCGATCACCGACCGCGAGCTGGCCCTGGCCGAGTGAGGTGATGCCGGAGCCGAGCCACTGGCCCGGTGGTGTGCCCGCCTCCGCGTAGTACCTCGTCAGCGGCGTCGAGAGCGAGCGGTCGCCGTCTGCGGCGGCTATCGAGCGCAGGAGGTACTTGTAGCCGTCACCGGCGCTCATGACCCGCATGGAGACCGTCACGCTGGAGAGGTGCACGAGAACGTTGCGTGTCCTCGTCTCCGTCGGCGCGGCCGTCATCGCCGGAGGCGGCGTGGCATGGATGAACTGGCTACTCTCGCTGGGATCGCGCTTGTAGCCGGACTCTGTCCTTCATCCGAGTCGTCTACGTCCGCATTCGCTGGTTCGCGCCGACGGAGCAGCCGCGCGCGGGTGCTGCTGCGATCGGCGACGGTGGCAAGAGTCGGCGGGGCCTCCAATAGTCTCCACCGGCGGGGGCTGGAGGCCATATCACGGCCTGCGCCGGAGAGGTCCCGAGTTACGATGACTACGGACCAGACGTGCACAATGGTACCTATGTCGGACGTCTTCCTGAGTTATGCCCTCCAAGACTCGGAGGTCGCAGCCCAACTCGCCGCGCAGCTACGGCGAGCTGGCCTGAGCGTCTTTGCAGTGGAGGATGTAGCGCCTGGCGAGAGTATCTGGCATACCGTGTCTACGGCAATCGCCGAGGCCAGGGTGTTTGTTCTGCTCGTGCCTCGAAGCGTGACATCGGAGTTCCTCCAGCAGGAGGTCCAGGCCGCCGTCACTCGTAGTGTGGGCGGCGGTTTGGCCGTTCTGCCGGTCCTTCTCCCTGGGCGAGAACCGGTCGAAGATGTTGCCCGCTTTCGCTACCTGCGCGTAGGTGCGGGGAGCGACTTCTCGGATGTCGTTGATGTGGTAAGGGGCGTTCTCCGTGCGTCAGCGCGTACTAGCCCATCGACTGCTGGCCTGCGGCTCTCTTTTCTGTCTGCACTTCTTGACGCTGACTTGTCCGGTGCCCCCGATGCGGCGGCTCTGGTCCTGGAGGAGATCAGCCAGACGGTTGGAGGCAGCGCCGAGGAGTTCGACCGGCAACTCGCTGTCCTTCGTGCCGCCGCTGAATGGGGAGAGAACCACCTTGGACCGTCCCACCCGTCCGTGGCACCACTTCGGCGTCGACTTGCCGATGCTCTCGGTAGGTCTGGTCGACATCAAGAGTCCATAGAGGTGAGACGGCGAAGCCTCCAGGCATCTGCGACCCCAGAAGAGCGCATAGAACAAGGTTTAGACCTTGCCAACCAACTGGTTGCTTCTGGGCTTGCAGAAGAAGCAACACGCCACTACGAGCAGTCTCTAGAGTTGGCCTCTCGATCCGGCTTCGATTCGGCGGCAGCGGCCTCGCTCGTCGGGCTTGGAACGATCGCTCGGATGCGAGGTGAGCTGATCGGAGCTCGAACCTACCTTGAGCGCGCGGTTGATTTGACAACCCGTCTCGCAGAACCGAGCGCGAGGACATCTGCCCTTATCGGTCTGTGCGAGGTCCTCAACGAGATGGGTGACACGGAGGGGAGTCTCCGGTATGCCGAAGAGGCGCTCTGGTTGTCTCGGACGATGCTGGCTGGGGACGACACGCTCGCACTGCGTGCTGCCGCGTTGGTCACCATCCAAGATGGAGCCTGATGAACGCGCTTGCCAGACCAGTGAGGGTATTCATCAGCTACGCGCACGATGGGCAGGTGCCCGGCCATCGCGAGCGAGCACTCCAATTGGCAGAGTCGCTTCGCAAGCGCGGTGTCATGTCCTACATAGATCGGTGGGTTGAGCATGAAGCGATCAACTGGCCACGTTGGATGGCTGACCAGATCAGGGACGCGGACTTCGTGCTCTGCCTCGGTTCCCCGCTTTACAAAGTGCGCTGCGAGCAGTTAGGAGACCCAACGGTTGGACGCGGCGCCCGGTGGGAGGGAGCTCTGATCACGGATGCCATGTACGCAGATATTGTCGAGGCGCCGACCAAATTCATATCGGTACTGCTCGAAGGCACGTCACCCGCCGATATACCTGATGTTCTTAGGCCTTACGGCTACACCTACTACGAATGGTCGGAAGGAGCCGATGGTGACGAATTGCTTTATCGACGTATCACTGGTCAGCCGCTGCTCAAGCCACCGCCGCTGGGTCGAGTGGTCGTCTACCCTTAGCGGTACTGATCTACCGGTGGCTGTATGCTGACGTACCTATTCTCTGGACTTGCGCTCATGACGAGCCTCGCCTCACTCTGGGTCAGCGTGCTCACCTACCGCATGGCCGGACCGAAGGTCGCACTCGACTCTCACAATTTTACCCTGCTCGGCAGCGAGTTATGGCTCAAGGTCAAGATCGTCAACGCAGGTAAAGGCGAGATCGACATCGACGGTGCGACATGTGATTTGCTCGGCTCAACAGTCACCGCGCTGCCGCACCGCATGAAGTCCGCGTCCTCGCACAGCGTCGAGTTCCATGCCCCAGCCGACCGGAGTCTCGGACGCGCTGGCTTGGTGACCGTCAACATCGGACTAGGCAATGGCCGAACTCTGACCGCGCAGGTCAGAATGACCGGCATGGAGCAGGCCGAGCTGCGCCGCTACTTGAGCAATCTCCAAGGGTCCGCTCCGCGGTCGCTTCAGTCGGCGACGTGGCTACCACCGTCCCAGGAGGAACTGTGATCACGCTACCGGTCTATATCGTTGTTGACACTTCGGCCTCCCTCATGGGCGACATGGACGACGTCAATGCCGCCCTCGCCGAATTGATCGGCGCCCTTCAGGAGGAGTCGATAGTAGGAGAACTAGTGAGGGTAGCAGTCATACAGTTCGCGTCCGAAGCGCGCGAGGCAATCCCCCTTAGTGATGTCCGCGAACTCGGCGCGATCCCAGCATTAGTTGCTCACGGGGCTACCAACTATGGGCCGGTCTTTAGACTCGTGCGCCGCTTGATTGTTCGGGACGTAGCCGCGCTGAAGGCTGCTGGTGGTCGAGTCTTTAGGCCCGTCGTGTTCTTCGTTAGTGACGGCTCGCCTGTAGATCCTTCTTGGCGAGAGGATCTGCGAGGGCTCCATTCATCTGAATTCCGTGAGAGGCCAACAATCGTGACGTTCGGCATTGGCTCTGTAGATCCGGACGTCTTGCGCGAAATTGGCACGAATGACGGCGGCGCATTTATGGTCTCTACTGCGCTCGGTGTTGGCGATGCGATCAGGTCAGTCTTCGGTGGTCTAATGACGATGTTGAGTTCGACTGTGCAAAGCACCACCTCACCCGACAAGCGCGTCCCACCCATAGCACTGTCGGATGACTGGCTCGATCTCACTGCGGTGCCCGGCACCGGATAGCGCCACCGGTGTGGCCGACGGCTCGCGCCGACGACCTGCAATCCCTCCACATGCCACACATGCTTGCGTGGCGAGATTCGCTCGCTCCTCGGGCCAGGTGAGCTTCGATCTGCCGGGTTCGGGGTGAGTGTTCGCTGCTGCCATGGAGCCGGAGGGATGGTTCGACGGGTGCACCTGTGGCGTGTACCCCGTCTGCGAGTTCGTGGGCGGGCCGTCCGTCGCCAAGGAGACCTACCGTGTTCGATCTGCTCGCCAAAGTCATGTCCGCGCCGCTGCTGGTGCCGATGGACATCAACATCGACCCCAACACCAACGGTCTGCCGGGGATCAACCAGTTGCGCACCATCGTCGGCGCGGTGATGACCATCGGCCTGATCCTGTCCGTGCTTGCGCTGATCGTGTCCGCGATCGTGTGGGGCTTCGGCGCGAACTCATCGAACCCGCACCTCGCTTCGCGCGGGAAGATCGGCGTCCTCGTCTCCTGCGGCGCAGCGGTGATCTGCGGCGCGAGCGTGACGCTCATCAACTTCTTCTGGAACGTCGGCCAGTCCGTCTGACCCGACCGTCGTCGAGAGCTGGTGTTCGTGATGAGCGTGTGCGACGTTCCCGTGATCTCCTCGGTCTGCGATGCCGTCGGTGAACCTGAGTCGTGCCAGTTGGTTTAGTGTCCCGATTTAGCGATGGTGTCCAGGAGTTCTTTGACTTCTGGGGGGATCTCGGGTTCGAGGGTGAGTCTGTGGTCGCCGAGGGCGATGGTGGCCGAGCGGATCGGGCGCAGGGTGTTGATGAGCTTCTTGATCGAGAGGCCGGTGACGTCCTGGAGGTAGCGGCTGACCGCGAGGGCGGCGAAGACGATGGTCAGGTGCGCCTCGATCGAGTCCTTCTGGTGATGGAACATCGGGCGGGCCCGCAGGTCGCTCTTGGCCATCCGGAAGCTCTTCTCGACGTGCCACAGGTCGTGGTAGGCGCTGATCACCTGGGAGCCGGACATCACGTCGGGGGCGATGTTCGAGACGTACCCCTTCAGGCCAGCGAGCTGGCGGGCTCGCTCGACCAGTGCCCAGTTGACGTCCTTGTCGGCGCCGTTGATTCGCACGAACCGGTCCTTCTTGACCGGCCGGGTGCCGGCGGCGACCTTCTCGGCCCGTTCGACCATCGCGTTGATCGACCGGTTGTCCCGCTTGTACCGCTTGAAGGGTACTGGTACACCACCCTGCGGGTGCGCGCGGCCGTGCCGGTGCCCATCACCCGGCTCGACTCCAGGATCTGACCGTCGGCGAAGTAGTCTCCGTGCCGTTCGAAGTGGGCGGCCAGGTCGTAGGGGGCCTTGCTGATCCGAGAGCCGACGATGAAGGAGAACCCGGCGTCCTCGAGGGCGTTCAGGTTCCCCGCTGAGAGCATCCCGGCATCGGCGACGACGACCATGTCGGTGACCCCGTGCCGGGCCTGGAACGCCTCCAGCACCGGGATCAGGGTCTTGGTCTCGGCGGTGTTGCCTTCGAACAGGTGCACCTCGAGGGGGAACCCGTTGGGGTCGACCAGCAGCCCGACCTGCACTTGAGGGTCGACCCGGCGTTCCTTGCTCATCCCGACCTTGCGCAGGTCGTCCTCGGTGTCGGTCTCGAAGTACAGCGTGGTGCAGTCATAGAGCACCAGGGCCGCCGGGCCGCTGGTGCGTGCCGAGTGCGCCAGGCACGCCCTGGCCAGCCGATCCCGATAGTCCCGTCCGATCGTGCGCCCCAACGCGCGGAAGATCGTCCGCAGCGACGGCGCCGGCACACCGATGTCGGCGAGCACCCGCGCGGTGTCGGCCTTGGACGTCGGCTCGACCACCCGGGCCAGCACCAGCGACCTGAACGCCTCGTCGCCGAGGACCTCGAACCCGAG
>NZ_BAAAPO010000004.1:0-590 GCF_039531185.1 Nostocoides veronense | reverse complement strand
CACCTTCCCGCCACCGGCCACCGAGACCGGGCGGCCCGCCCGCACCCTCGGGCTCTCGCCCTCCTCGAGCTCGAGCCGCCCGCTTGCGGGGCGTGTCCAGTCAGCGACCTCATCGACGCCCGGCAGCACCTCGGGCACCGGCCCCAGCTCTAGCTCTCCCTGCCCGGGCAGCAGCCGCTCCCGCGCCGCGCGCAGCAGCAGCGCCAGCTCGGCGTCGGTGTGCGCCGAGCCGACATGCTCCACCCCGACGACCACGCCACCGGTCTTGCTCACCACCTGCACAGCGACCGCCCCGGACGCGGTCCGCACCTTGCGCACGAACCGCGAAGCCATACCCGAAGGCTACCCAGCACCCCATTCTTAGTAACCCGAACCGCCCCGACCGCCGAGCCAAGACGCAGGTCAACGCAATAGGGTCAACTCCGGCCCACACCAGTGGCACGACTCAGGGTGAAGGAGCCGCGTCGTTGGTCGCGGCCCCGTTCGACTGGCTCGCCCAGGCGATGGGTGCCGCCGCCGGGTCCTGAGTTCGGCCAAATTAGTGCGCAACCCGGACACGGTGGATGGCGTTCAGGGCGGCCGCGAGGTCG
>NZ_BAAAPO010000003.1:0-47754 GCF_039531185.1 Nostocoides veronense | reverse complement strand
AAAGCACCCGGCCCGGTGGTCGCCCGAGCTGACCAGGCGAACCGACGCCTCAATGGTCGCTGGGCAGCATTCGAGGCACGGAAGAAGAAGCGCACCACCGCGGTCGTCGCGGTCGCCCGAGAACTCGCCGGACACGCCTGGGCGTTGGCCGTCATGGACTAACCTCCGCCACGAGTTTCGTTCTCGCCCAACCCGATCCGGAACCCGGTAGCGCCGGGAGCACCCCACGATTCTGCTCTGAGCAGCCCCCGCGGCCACGCTCGCTCCTAGACCCGTGGCAAGGCACCCTTCGAAGCACCGTCCTGCGGTAACCAACCCGCGCATATCAGACTGACAGCGCCGTCGACAGACACGCCGACCCCCGGACCAAGCCCGAGAACGAATAGAGCGCCGCCGAGCAGCCAGCCCGGCGGCGCTCACCCCTGCCCCTTGACAAACACACCCCCCATATCAGCAGACGTTAGTTGAATCCGCAGACCTTGCAAGATGGCGGATTTGACTAACCTCTGCTAGCAGAAGTTAGTCAACCCCCTGGACCACACGCGCAATATGCCCGATCAGGCGAAGTCGGGGGTGGGGGCAGCGCCGCCGCGGGTGACGTCAAAGACGCCCTGGACATTGCGCACCGCGTTCAGGACGTGCTCGAGGTGGGCGGGGTCGCCCATTTCGAACATGAAGGTGGAGTAGGCCACCCGCTTCTTGGTCGTATGCACCTGGGCGCCAAGGATGTTCACGGAGTTGTCCGACAGCACCCGGGTGATATCGGCAAGCAGGTGGTTGCGATCCAGCGCCTCGACGACGATCTGAACGAGGAAGACCGAACCCGCGCGTGGCGCCCACTCGACATCGACCAGGCGGTCCGGGTGCGCGCGCAGGCTCCCGGCATTGGTGCAGTCGGTGCGGTGCACCGCGATGCCATCGCCGCGGGTGATGAAGCCCAGGATCGCGTCGCCCGGCACGGGGGTGCAGCAGCGCTTGAGCCGCACGACGATATCGCTGGAATCCATCCCGTTGACGCGCACTCCGGGGTCGTCGGAGCGGGCGCGCATTTGCCGATTCGGGTTTTGAACCTCCGCTGTGTCCTCGGAGACGCCCTCGACCCCACCGAAGGCGGCGGTCAGACGGGCGACGACGTGCTGGGCCGAGACGTGGTTCTCCCCCACCGCGGCATAGAGCGCGTGGATATCGGTGTAGCGGAGGTCCGTGGCGACGCCGGTCATGGACTCGGCGGTCATCATCCGCTGGAGTGGCAGGTGCTGGCGGCGCAGGGCTTTGGCGATGGCGTCCTTGCCTCGATCGATCGCCTCGTCGCGCCGTGACTTGGAGTACCACTGCTTGATCTTGCTCTTCGCGCGCGGGCTGCGGACGAAGGTCAGCCAGTCGCGCGACGGCCCGGCGCCCTCGGCCTTGGTCGTCAAGACCTCGACGACATCACCATTTTCGAGCACCGATTCCAAAGGCACCAGGCGTCCCGCGACGCGAGCCCCCACCGTGCGGTGCCCGACCTCGGTGTGCACGGCATACGCGAAATCCACCGGGGTGGACCCGGCGGGCAAGGACAGGACATCGCCCTTCGGGGTGAAGACATAGACCTCGCGGGTGTTGATCTGGAAGCGCAGCGAGTCGAGGAATTCATCGGGATCGGCGGTCTCGCGTTGCCAGTCCATGACCTGCTTCAGCCACGACATATCCCCGAGCGGACCGGTATCGCTGGTCGCCAATTCGTGGCGGCCGGTGGACTTGTTCTCCTTGTACTTCCAGTGCGCCGCGACGCCATATTCGGCCCGCCGGTGCATATCCCAGGTGCGGATCTGCACCTCCACGGGTCGGCCGGCCGGGCCGATCACGGTCGTATGAAGCGACTGGTACATATTGAACTTCGGCATCGCGATGTAGTCCTTGAAGCGCCCGCTCAGCGGCTTCCACCGCGCGTGCAGGGCGCCCAGGGCGGCATAACAATCGCGCGAGGTGTCGACCAGCACCCGCAGGGCCACCAGGTCGTGGATATCGTCGAAGGTCCGCCCGCCGGCCATCATCTTCTGGTAGACGCTGTAGTAGTGCTTCGGTCGCCCCGTGACCGTCGCCTTGACCCGCGCTTCGGACAGGTCAGCCTTGATCTCCTTCTTGACGCTCTCGAGGTACTCGCTGCGCTCATCGGCGCTGCTGGCCACCTGCCGCTTGATCTCGTCGTAGATCTTCGGATAGAGCGTCTTGAACGACAGATCCTCCAATTCCCACTTGATCGTGTTCATGCCGAGCCGGTGCGCCAGCGGAGCATAGATGTCGAGGGTTTCGGTGGCCTTGCGTTCGGCGGACGCGGCCGGGACGTACTGCCAGGTGCGTGCATTGTGCAGGCGGTCGGCGAGCTTGATGACGAGCACCCGGATGTCGCCGGCCATGGCGATGACCATTTTGCGCAGCGTCTCGGAGACCGCCGCATCACCGAACTTGACCTTGTCGAGCTTGGTCACCCCGTCGACCATGCCGGCGACTTCCGCGCCGAACTGCCGCTCGATCTCGGCGAGGGGGTAGTCGGTGTCCTCGACCACATCGTGCAGCAGGGCGGCAGCGAGCGTGTCGGGCGGCATACCCAGCCCCGCGAGGATCGAGGCGACGGCCAGCGGGTGGGTGATGTAGGGCTCGCCCGACTTGCGCTTCTGCTCCCGGTGGGCCAGCTCGGCGACCTCATAGGCCCGCTCGATGATCCCCAGGTCGGCCCGCGGATGGTTCGCGCGCACGAGCGCGAAGAGCGGTTCCAGCGTGGGGTTGGTTGTCGAGGTGCGAGGCCGGCTGAGCCGCTCCAGGCGGATCCGCGCCCGGCTGCGTGCGGTGGGACTCGGCGCGGGGGTGTGCGCGGTGCGAGTAGTGACGCCCTCTTCCATGAACAGAGGGTAGTCGGTACTTTTCTCAGGCCGACGCCAGGGCCTCCACGACGCGACCGGTCAACCGGTCCCTTCCGCCAAGCGCCACGAGTTCGAGAACCACGAGAAATTCGGCGACCACCCCGCCGACCTGCTCAATCAGCTCGCACGCCGCCTCCGCGGTCCCGCCCGTCGCCAGCACATCGTCGACGACGACAACCCGCTCCCCCGGCGTCAACGCATCGGCCTGCACCGCCAGGGTTGCCTGGCCATACTCCAGGTCGTATGACCGTTCGATGGTCGCCCCGGGCAGCTTGCCAGCCTTGCGCACCGGCACGAACCCCACGCCGAGCGCCAGCGCCAGGGCGCCGCCGAAGATGAAGCCGCGGGCGTCGATTCCGACGACCTTGTCGATGCTGCCTGTATGCCGGCCGCGCCAGTGCTCGATGACGGCGCCGAAGGCTTCCGGGTCGCCCACGAGCGGGCCGATGTCCTTGAACAGGATCCCCGGGCTCGGGAAGTCGGGGACGTCACGAATAGTGGCCGCGACGACCTCCTGAACGGTGCTCATCAGCGCTTGGACTTCGGCTGCTTGCGGGGCTGGTTGCGGGGACCGGACTGCGCATACTTGTGCACCGCGCGACCGGTCACCGTCCCGCCCGTCTCCGGGACCGAGTCCTCAAGCGCCGAGGCGGGGTCGCCGCCGATCGGGCGCGCGGTCGGGGTCGGGGGCGCCGCCGCCGAACCCCGGCCGGCCGGGGCCGCTGCCGCCACCGTCGCTTTGGCCACCTTGTCCTGCACCCGGGCGGCGTGCTTGTCGAGCGCGACGACCGCCTCTTCCTTGGCCCGCAGGCTGACGAGCAGCGGGGTGGCGATGAAGATCGAGGAGTAGGCACCGACCGCCATACCGATGAACAACGCCAGGGAAAGGTCGAGCAGGGTGCCCGGGCCGAGGCGCGTGAAGGCGACCGCGAGCACGGCAGCGATCGGCAGCAGCGCGACGACCGTGGTGTTGATGGATCGCACGACGGTCTGGTTGACACCGAGGTTCGCGGCAGCGGCGAAGGTGGAGCGCTTGTTGGCGAAGGCCTCTTGGGTGTTCTCGCGGACCTTGTCGAAGACGACGACCGTGTCATAGAGCGAGTAGCCGAGGACCGTCAAGAAGCCGATCATCGTCGCCGGCGAGATCTCCAGGCCGGTCAAGGAGTAGAAGCCGACCGTGAAGACCAAGTCATGCGCGAGCGCGACGAGCGCGGCAACCGCCATCTTCCAGGTACGGAAGTAGAGCGCCATGACGAGCATCGTCAGGATGAGGAAGACGACGAGCGCCCGCAACGCCTGCTTGCTGACGGACTCACCCCACGATGGCCCGATGAAGGAGGCACTGACCTTGTCGGCATTGGTGTCAAAGGCCTTCGCGAGCGCGTCCCGCACGTCGCTGACCTGCGCATCGTTAAGCTTCTCGGTCTGGACGCGAACGGTATCGCTGCCGAGCCGACTGACCTTGGCCGTCTGTCCGGCGTCAGTGCTGCGGACGGCGTCCTGCGCTGTGCTTTCGTAGTTGTCCGGGATGCTCACCTGCGAGACCCGGAACTCCGAGCCGCCGGTGAACTCAATGCCGAGGTTCAGGCCGCGCAAACCCATGCCGGCAAGAGCGATCAGCAGGGCGACGAGGGAGATGGCATACCAGGTGCGCCTCTTGCCGACGAAGTCGATCGAGCGCTTTCCGGTGTAGAGGTCGTTGCCGAAATCGGAGAACTTGCTCATGCCCGGCTCCCTTCGGTCGTGCTGGCCGTATGCCGCCCGCTCGCCCCCCGCGTTGCCGCACCGGTGGGTGCGGGGCCGGCGAAGCGGCCGCGACCGACATACCTCGGCTTGGCGCCGAGGCGATCCGGGTCGACGCCGGACCACGGGTGGCCCTCGGCGAAGAAGCGCCGGCGGGCCAGCAAGGTGACGACCGGATGGGTGAAGAAGTAGACGACGATGATGTCGATGAGCGTGGTCAGGCCAAGGGTGAAGGCGAAGCCGCGGACGCTCGAACTCGCGAGCAGGTAGAGCACGAGGGCGCCAAGGAAGTTCACGCCATCGGCGACCAGGATGGTGCGCCGGGCCCGCCGCCAGCCGACATCGACGGCGGTGCGCAGGGTGCGGCCTTCACGCAATTCGTCACGGATGCGCTCGAAGTAGACGATGAAGGAGTCGGCCGTGACACCAATCGCGACGATCAGACCCGTCACGCCGGCCATGTCCAGGCGGTAGTTCTGCGCCCAGCCAAGGATGGTGATCACCAGATAGGTGATCAGGGCCGCCATGACGATCGATCCGACCGTGACCAGGCCGAGAGCGCGATATTGCAACAGGGAGTAGCCGACGACGAGCAGCAGACCGATCAGGCCGGCGAACAGGCCGAGGCGCAATTGCTCTTCGCCGAGCGTCGGGCTGATCTGGCTGCGGGTCTGCAGGTCGAAGGAGATCGGCAGAGCGCCGAACTTCAGCTGCTTGGCGAGGTCCTGCGCCTCCTGGAAGCCGAAGCCACCAGTGATGGAGGCCTGACCATTGGGAATGGCGGAGTTGAAGGAGGGCGCAATGAGAACCTGGCTGTCGAGGGTCGAGGCGAGCCGGTTGCGCGGCGACGGCAGGTTGAGCATCTCGATCGAGAGGTCGCCATAGGTCTTGGCGGCCTTGGAGTCGAAAGTCAGCTGGATCTCGACGGTATTCGTCGGCTGCCCTGTCGGGCCGAGCTGATAGCCCGCGACGGCATTGGTGATATCCGAGCCACCAACGGCGACCGGACCGAGGATGTACTTCTCGGTGCCATCGGTGCTGCACGTGACCAGCGGCTTTGCGGGGTCATCGACGATTCCGGCGGTTGCCTCCGGATCGCCGCAGTTCAACGCGGCCAGGGCTGACATGAGTTCCGGCGTGACCCAGTTCTGGTCCGTCGTGCTGGTCGGCTTCGCCGTCGGCGTGGCGGGGCTCTCAGTGCCAGAGCCGGAAGTGGAGGTGCTTCCCGAGGTGCTGGACTCCGACGAGGTGGCGGATGTCGAGCTCTCGGACCCCGACGTGCTGGTCGCGGCCGCCCGGCGCTGCGACGACGAAGAGGTGTCCGAGGCCGACGATGTCGACGCACTGGAACTGCCCGAGGTGCTGGAGGAGCCCGTCGAGCCGTCGCTGGTGCTGGAGGAGCCCGTCGAGCCGTCGCTGGTGCTGGACGAGGACGGCGTGCCCGCGGTCGGGGTCGGCACGGGCGTCGTGGGCTCCGCCACGAGCACGGGACGGAACTGCAGGGCCGACGAGCGCCGGAGGTTCTCCTCCTGCTGGCGCGTTGGGTTCTCCGGGATCGAGACGACGATATTGTCCGCGCCCTGCGTGGTGACCTCGGACCCCGACACACCCTGCGAGTCCACGCGCTCGGCGATGATGTCGCGGGCCTGCGCCACCTGCTCGCTCGAGACCGTCTGGTCCCCCACGAGCCGCGGCTTGAGGATCAGTTGCGTGCCACCCTGCAGGTCCAGACCCAGCTTCGGCGCGAATTGCGCATCACTGCGCCAGTGGGCGCCGCCGAGCACCGCGCCCAGCGCGACGATGAGCAGGATGAACCCGATCAAGGTCCGCTTCTCAACATCGGGTCGAGACGTGCGCGCCATCAGTTCTCCACCCCGTCGGCCGGGCTGACCGCGTCCGGCGCGTCCGGGGCCTTGGCGCCGATCGCGCGCCGATCAAAGCGCAACTGCACTCCGGGGGCGACCTGCAACACGACCTTCTCGCCCTCGAAAGCGGCGATCCGCCCGAACAGGCCCGAGGTCATCACGACCTCATCGCCAACCTGCAAGGCTTGCTGCATGGTCTGCACGGTGCGCATCCGGCGCCGCTGATTGGTCACCATCCAAAAGAGCAAGAGCAATGGCAGCAGCAAGAGCAGCAGATTGGCCATCGGTATGCCATTGGACGCGGTGGCGGTAGCCAGGCCCGAGTGCATGGAGAGTCCTTATGTGGGCGTGCAAGATGAGCGGGCCCGAGCGGGGGCCACGGGGGAGTCTACGACTCGCCCTCGCCGCATGCCCAAACGTCCGCCCTGCTCGGCGCGTTCCTCCGCCGCTTCCAGCCAGCGCGACATGGGCTCGCACTACGCAAATCGACCGGGGCCAGAATCGTCCAGGGGAAGGGTCTGTTGTGCTGGCGGTATGCCCGTCCCCGCGGGCGCCGTCAGCCCCAGGTGCGACCACGCGAGCGGGCTCGCGGCCCGGCCGCGGGGGGTGCGGATGATGAAGCCTTGACGCACCAGATAAGGCTCGGCGACCGTCTCGACGGTGTCGCTCTCCTCCCCCACCGCGACGGCGAGGGTGGCGATGCCGACTGGCCCCCCGGCATACCGCCGGCACAGGGCATCGAGGACGGCTCGGTCCAGCCGGTCTAGTCCGAGTTCGTCGACATCGAAGAGTTCCAGCGCTGCCTGCGTGGCGGCCACATCGACCCGCCCCGAGCCGTGCACCTGGGCCCAGTCGCGCACTCGCCGCAGGAGGCGGTTGGCGATGCGTGGGGTGCCGCGGGAGCGGCCGGCGATGACCTCAATCGCGGCGGCGTCCGCGTCGACCTTCAGCAGTCCGGCCGAGCGGGCGAGGATCAGCGCGAGGTCCTCGGGGGCATAGAAGTCGAGGTGACCGGTGAAGCCGAAGCGGTCGCGCAAGGGCGCGGGCAGCAACCCGGATCGCGTGGTCGCGCCGACGACCGTGAACGGCGGCAACTCCAGGGGTATGGCGGTGGCGCCGGCCCCCTTGCCGACGATGACATCGACTCGGAAGTCCTCCATCGCGAGATAGAGCATTTCCTCGGCGGCTCGCGCCATCCGGTGGATCTCGTCGAGGAAAAGCACCTCGCCCTCGTCGAGGGAGGAGAGCACGGCGGCGAGGTCGCCGGCGTGCTGGATCGCCGGGCCGCTGGTCACGCGGATGGGGCGCTCCAATTCGGCGGCGACGATCATGGCCAGAGTGGTCTTTCCTAGGCCGGGTGGACCCGAGAGCAGGATGTGGTCGGGCGCGGCGCCGCGCCCCTTGGCCGCCTGCAGGACGAGGTCGAGCTGATCGCGCACTCGCGTCTGGCCGGGGAAGTCCGCCAGCCGCTTAGGGCGCAGCGCCGCCTCGACCTGCTGTTCGTCGGCCTCGCCCCTTGCGTCGAGGACCCGGCTGGACTCGAAGTCCCCGCTGTCCCCTTCGCGCACTTCGCTGGCATACCCCTTGCTCATCGGCGCAATTCTCGCAGGGCCAGGCGCAGGTATGCCGCGATCTCGCCCTCCGCGGGCGGCTCGGCAGCGGCGACCTTGTCCACAGCGCCCTCGGCCTGCTTGGCGTTCCAGCCCAGACCGACGAGGGCCTCGGTGACGGGCTCACGCCAGTCGCCAGCCGCGGGGCGCGGCGAGGTGGCAGCGGGCGCGGTGGCCCCGGGGAGCCGTCCGACCTTGTCGCGCAGCTCCAGGACGAGGCGCTCCGCGGATTTGGCGCCGATGCCGGGGATCTTGGTCAGCGAGCGGGTGTCGCCGGAGGCGAGAGCCGTGCGCAGTTCTTCGGGACCCATGACGGCCAGCATCGCCAGGGCCAACCGCGGGCCGACGCCGGAGACCGATTGCAGGGTCTCGAACATTTCGCGCTCAGCGGGCGTGTCGAAGCCGAAGATCGTCAGGCTGTCCTCGCGGACCACAAGGCTGGTGGCGAGCGCGGCCTCGGTTCCGGCACGGGCGGCGGCGGCCGTGGCGGGCGTGGTGTGGACGAGCAGACCGACCCCGCCGACGCGCAGGATTAGGCGGTCGAGGCCGACATACTCGATGCTCCCGGTAAGGCTGGCGATCATCGGCGACCTCCGTGAGTGGCGGCTGCGGCGGTATAGCGCGCCTGGGTGCTGCCTCGCCAGGTATGGCAAATGGCGAGGGCTAGGGCGTCTGCCGCATCGGCCGGCCGAGGACGTTCGGTGAGTTTGAGGATGCGGGTGACCATGGCCGTAACCTGCGCTTTGCCGGCGCGGCCATCGCCGGTGACGGCGGCCTTGACCTCGGTGGGGGTGTGGAAGGCGACCGGAATGCCCTTCTTAGCAGCCAGCAGCAGCGCAATCGCGGTCGCGTGCGCCGTGGTCATGACGGACGCGACATTGACATCGGCGAAAACGCGCTCGATGGCGATGACCTCGGGCTCGAAGCGCTCGATCCAGGCAAGCAATTCCTGCTCGAGATAGACCAGCCGCTCCCCCGGGTCCCCATCGCTCGGGGTCCGCACGACGCCGACGGCGACCATGCTGGCCCGACCGGGTTGGCCGTCGACCACTCCTAGACCGCAGCGGGTCAGCCCGGGGTCGACGCCGAGGACGCGCATACCGACCTCCTTCCCGTCGCTGACTCGTGCGAACAGATGTTCGGGAGACAGGCTACCCAGCCTCGACGGCAACGGCCGACACGCCACGCGGGCCGAACGGCGGCCGCAGGGACTCGGTCGCCCGTCACCTAAGTAGTGCTAGCACTACTTAGGTGACTGTGCACAGGTTGCAACCTTTGGACAGTCACCTATCTGGTGCTAGCACACGTTACAAACGCCCCCGGGGTCAGTCTTCTTCTTCGAGCTCGGCGAGGACGTCGTCGGGGATATCGCCATTGGCGAAGACGTTCTGGACGTCGTCGGAGTCTTCGAGCGCTTCGACGACGCGGATCATCTTTTTGGCGCCATCGAGGTCGAGCGGGACCTGGAGGTTGGGCACGAAGGACGCCTCAGCGGAGTCGTAGTCGATGCCGGCCTCCTGCAAGGCGCTGCGGACGGCAATGACATCGGTGGCCTCGGAGACGATCTCCCAGGTGTCGCCATTGTCATTGACTTCTTCGGCACCGGCATCGAGCACGACCTCGAGGATGTCGTCCTCGGACTTCGCGCCCTTGGGGACAATGACAACGCCCTTACGGTTGAAGATATAGGCGACCGAGCCGGGGTCGGCCAGGTTGCCGCCATTGCGGGTCAGCGCCGTGCGCACCTCGGCCGCCGCGCGGTTGCGGTTGTCGGTCAGGCACTCGATGAGGAGGGCGACACCACCGGGGGCGTACCCCTCATACATGATCGTCTGCCAGTCGGAACCGCCGGCTTCGGCGCCGGAGCCGCGCTTGACCGCGCGGTCGATATTGTCGTTGGGGACCGATGACTTCTTGGCCTTATAGATCGCATCCCACAGCGTGGGATTGCCTTCGGGGTCGCCGCCACCCTGCTTCGCCGCGACCTCGATGTTCTTGATCAGCTTGGCGAAGAGCTTGCCGCGCTTGGCATCCTTGGCGGCCTTCTGGTGCTTGGTGGTGGCCCATTTGGAGTGGCCGGACATGCGTGGTCCTCATTCGTCGGCGGTGTTCGGGGCTGGCGAATGATCCTACGCGGAGCGCACCATCGCGACGAAATAGCTGTGCACGCGATGGTCGCCGGTCACCTCGGGGTGGAAGGAGGTGGCGAGCAGGTTGCCCTGTCGCACCGCGACGACGCGGCCGGCCGCCGGGCCCGACTCGACCCGCGCGAGAACCCGGACCGCGGCACCCGTCTCCTCCACCCACGGAGCCCGGATAAAGACTGCGCGCATCGGCTCGGGGCCGAGCTCGCGGATATGCAGATCCGCCTCGAAGGAGTCGACCTGGCGCCCAAAAGCATTGCGGCGCACCGTGATATCCAGACCACCAAGCGTCTGCTGGTCATCGCGACCGTCGGCGATTCGGTCCGCAAGCATGATCATCCCCGCGCAGGAGCCGTATGCCGGGAGCCCACCGGTGAGGCGCGCCCGCAGCGGCTCGTGCAGCCCGAAGGTGCGGACGAGTTTGTCCATCACCGTCGACTCGCCCCCGGGGATAACGAGCCCGTCAATCCCCTCAATCTCTTCGGGCCGCCGAACCCGGACGCCAGTCGCCCCGGCCGCCTCCAGCGCGACGAGGTGTTCGCGCACATCGCCCTGCACGGCGAGCACCCCGATCGTCGGCGTGGTCATATCGCTCCTCGTCTTTCGCCGTCTTGGCAGCATCTGCGGCGAACGCTGGGATCATGACGCACGTGGACCCCATCGTGCGACCGGCCACGACCGACGACGCCCCAGCCCTGGCGGAACTCTTCTGGCAGATCCGGCAGGAGTGCGTGCCCCAGATCCCGATGATCGTCCACCCCCGCGACACCGTCGAGCCTTTCCTGCGCGGCCAGATCGAGACGGCGACGACCTGGGTCGCCCAGGTGGGCGGTGACCTGATCGGCTTTCTCGTCCTCAGCGAGCCCGACCACCTCGACCACCTGTATCTGCGTCGCGAGCACACCGGTTCCGGTCTGGGGTCGTGCCTGCTGGAACTGGCCAAGGACACCCTGCCCGGCGGACTGCAGCTGTGGGCCTTCCAGGCCAATGTCTCGGCCATCCGGTTCTATGAACGGCATGGCTTCACGCAGGTCGCCTGGACCGATGGTGACAACGATGAAGGCGCACCGGATGTGCTCATGGTGTGGTCCGGCAGCTCGCCGGGACCGCGCCTGGCGGGCAGGACGGCATCAGGCTGACCCGGACTGGTGTAGCAGCCGGACGAATTCGGCGGCGCCGGCAGCCTCATCTTCAACGCCCCCTCCAGCGCGCCGACGAGAATTACCAGCCGCGCTCGGCCAGCCGATGCGGCTGCGCGATCTCCTCGACATTGATGCCGACCATCGCCTCGCCGAGCCCACGGGAGACCTTGGCGATCACATCGGGGTCGTCAAAGAAGGTCGTCGCCTTGACGATCGCCTCCGCCCGCTGAGCGGGATTCCCGGACTTGAAGATGCCCGAGCCGACGAAGACGCCCTCGGCGCCCAGTTGCATCATCATCGCGGCATCCGCGGGAGTAGCGATGCCCCCCGCCGTGAAGAGCACGACCGGCAGCTTGCCCGCCTGCGCGACCTCACGCACCAGCTCATAGGGCGCCTGCAACTCCTTGGCCGCGACGAAGAGTTCGTCCTCGGGCAGGTTCTGCAGGCGGCGGATTTCCTGGCGGATCTGGCGCATATGCGTCGTGGCATTCGAGACATCACCGGTGCCGGCCTCGCCCTTGGAGCGGATCATCGCCGCCCCCTCGGTGATCCGGCGCAGTGCCTCTCCCAGATTCGTTGCGCCGCAGACGAATGGCACCGTGAAGGCCCACTTGTCGATGTGGTTGGCGTAGTCGGCCGGAGTCAGCACCTCGGACTCATCGATGTAGTCGACACCGAGCGCTTGCAGCACCTGCGCCTCGACGAAGTGACCGATCCGGGCCTTGGCCATCACCGGGATCGAGACCGCCGCGATGATGCCGTCGATCATGTCGGGGTCGCTCATGCGCGACACGCCGCCCTGCGCACGAATGTCCGCCGGCACCCGCTCCAGCGCCATGACGGCCACCGCGCCAGCGTCCTCGGCGATTTTGGCCTGATCGGGGGTGACGACATCCATGATGACCCCGCCCTTGAGCATCTCGGCCATGCCGCGCTTGACCCGCGCGGTGCCGGTGGAGGGGGTGGTGATTTCGGACATGGTGCCTCGCTTGCCAGTTCAGGGGGTATGCCGCGTGGGCGGCCGTCCGCAGTCTACGTCCCGCGCGCGAGCGGGCTCAGCGGTCTCCCGGCACCGCGTCGTCGAAGTCGACCGGTTCGGGAAGTTCGGCGTGGCCGGCGAGCCGGAACCAGCGCACCACGCGCTTGCCCCGGACCCGGCGGACATCACGGACCGCCTGGTTGTGGAAGTTCCGGGCGAACTGCACTCGGCGTCCGGCGGCGATCAGTCGCTCGAGTTCCTCGGCGGCCGGGCCTTCGTCGGAGGCAATCTGCGCGACAACCCCTGGCGTCAACGTGGCGCGGATCGTTTCGGTCAGGTCGGATTCAACATCCTCCCGACCACCGAAGTGCTGTCCGTCGAGGAGATCGTCGGGCAGAGCGTGCTCGGTCTCGCGCTCCAAAGCATCGGAGGCCGCCGTGGCCAACAGCAGGGCGGAGGCCGGATCGAGGACCCCGCTATTGGCCAGTTCCAGACTCGATTCGGCGCGCCGGACCAAGTTGGCATCCAGGGCCGACAACGCCCCTTCGACCTTGGCGTGCAGCCGGTCGAGCCGGGCCGCGCTATAGGAGAGATACCACGCCGCGCCAAGGGCGAGCGCCACCGCGAGAATGACCCAACTGATCAGTTCCATGCGCGACTCCGAAGTCCGGGCGGGGTGACGGTGTCATAGACGGCGAGGATGTCATTCGCCACGATCGACCAGTCGAAGTCTCGCGCGCGGACACTCGCCGCCGCCGCGAGCGCAACGCGCAGCCCGTCGTTGTCGAGGAGACGCAGTATCTCGGAGGCGAGGGCGCCGCTGTCCTCATTGGTGAAGGACGCGCCGGCACCTTCGCCGAGCACCCGCAGGAAGGCCGGCAAGTCGCTCGCGAGCACCGGCGCCCCGGCGGCCATCGCCTCCACGAGGATGATGCCGAAGCTCTCCCCACCGGTATTGGGGGCGACGTACAGATCGACGGAGTGCAGGAAGCGCGCCTTGTCGGCATCGCTGAGCGGACCGAGGAATTCGCTCGCGGCGGCGACCGTGGGACTCATCGCCTCGCGGGCGGCCGAGGCGTCTCCCGGACCGGCCACGACGAGGCGAGCACCCGGCATACGTCCGAGCACCTGCTCCATGGCCGCCGACAGGACGGCTAGCCCCTTGCGCGGTTCGTCGATCCGGCCGAGGAAGCCGATGGTCGGGGCTCCGGGCCGGCCGCACCAGGCGGGCTCCGGGCGGGCGCCAGCGAAGGCGGCGACATCAACGCCATTGGGGATGACGACGGCATCCCCGCCGATATGCCGGATGACGGTGCGTCGGGCGGCTTCGGAGACGGCGATGCGGCCGCTGATCTTTTCCAGCGACGGCCGGAGCAGGGGGTATGCCGCGGACATCGCCCGTGAGCGCAGCGTTGCCGTGTGGAAGGTCGCGACGATCGGCCCGTCGAAGGCCCACAAGGCCAGCACTGAGGCGCTTGGGGTCATCGGTTCGTGCAGGTGCAGAACGTCGAAGTCGCCGTCGGCGAGCCACCGGTTCACGCGCGCGGCGGTGACCGGGCCAAAGGTCAGCCGCGCCACAGAACCGTTGTAGCGCACCGGAATTGCCCGGCCACAACTGGTGAGATAGGGCGGCAGGTCGGCGTCATCATCGGCCGGCGCCAGGACCTGCGCGGCGTGCCCGTGCGCGGCCAGCCATTCGGCGAGATCACGCACATGGAATTGAACTCCGCCGGGGACATCGAAGCTGTAGGGACACACCAGCCCGACGCGCATCAGGCCCGCCCCCCCACGTCCGCGACGAAGACCCGCTGCAGCATGTGCCAGTCCTGGGTATGCCGGGTGATCGCCTCGCCGAGAACGCGAGCGCACTCTTGGGTCATCACCTGCGTCTTTTCCCGGGTCGTCCCGCTCGTGGGGGGCGCGATCTCCTCGTGAAAGGTGATGACGATTCCCCAGCCACCCCCAGCACGCTGCTCGTGGCGGATCGAGACTGGATGCAGCGCGGATCGCGTGGTCAACGCGAGAGCCGCTGGACCAGGTGCCATGCGTGCCGGATGCCCGCAGAAGTCGACGGTCAGTCCCCCACCCGTCAGGTCCCGATCGGCGAGCAGTGGCACGACAACCGGTCCGCGCGTCTCGGCGCGCAGCCGGGCGAAGCTGTCACTGTCGAGGGGGATGATCGTCATACCCAGGGAGGTCCGGAAGTTCAGGAACTCCTCGAAGACGGCCTCCGGTTTGAGGCGTTCGGCGACGGTGACGACTCGGCCGAGTTCGGCGCAGCACCACGCTCCGGCGAGGTCCCAATTGCCCATATGTGCCAGGAAGCAGACGACCGGCCGGCCCTGCGACAGCCGCTCGCGGATCGGCCCGTCGCCCTCGACACGCACGCGCGCCCGCACATCCTCGGGGCTCATCGTCGGCAGCCGGAAGGCCTCGCAGAAGTAGCGCAGGTAGGCCCGCATTCCGGCTCGCACGAGCGCGTCCAACTCGGCCGCACTCAGGTCCGGCCGGACCCTTGCATAGTTGGTGCGGAGCCGGTCCACCCCCTTGCCGCCGCGCTGCACGCTCGCGTCGGCGAGCCGGTCGAACAGGGCGTATGCCGCCCCCTCCGGCAGGGCGCGCACCCCGGCCCAGCCGAGGCGGTATCCCGCGACGCTCACTTGATCGAGCGGCATACCCGGCAGCGGCAGCTTGCGGGCGAGCGCGAGCGGCGAGGGCGGGCGCAAGATCACGAGGCGGCGGCCAGCGCCTGGACCCGCACCGCCCACATCCGTTGGATGATCGTGATCAGGCTGGCGAGAGCCAGCAACCCGAGGACGACCCCGAGCACGATCTCCGGCAATCCGAGTCCCACCAGACCGGTGGTCACGAGCACCGCGACGAGCCGATCAGCGCGCTCGGCGATGCCGACATTGGCGGTCATGCCCAGCCCTTCGGCACGGGCCTTCGCATAGGACACCACGCTGCCGAGAATGAGGCAGGCCAAGGCGAGGCCGGCCATGACCACATTGTCGCCACCACCGGCATACCAGAGCACCAGGCCACCGAAGATGGCCGCATCCCCGAGGCGGTCGAGCGTGGAGTCGAGGTAGGCACCCCACTTGCCGGAGCGGCCGGACATCCGCGCCATGACTCCGTCGATGGTGTCGGAGAAGACAAAGGCCGTGATGACGAGCGTGCCGACGAAGAACATGTGCCGGGGATAAAAGGCCAGGGCACCGAAACAGACGCCCAAGGTGCCGACGATCGTCACGACGTCGGGTGAGATGCCGAGACCGAGGAAGAGCTTGGCCACCGGCGTGAAGACCTTGGTGAAGAAGGCCCGCGCATATCGATTGAGCATGGTGGGTCTAAGGGTAGTGACTCGACGGCCCAGCACGGTGCAGGTCAGCGCTGGGGGTGACGCGCGCCGTGGCACCATACGGGGTATGCAGGAGGGGATCCACCGGCTGTCGGCGCCCGCGCTGGCCTGGCGATTGGTGGCCGGGCTCGCCGCGACGACCATGGTTGTGCTCGGCACCGCGGTGGGGAACGACCGGTGGTGGCCCTTTGCCCCGATGTCGCAGTACGCCTTCCTCGTCCACAACGACGGCGTCATCAATTCCCCCTTTATGCAGGCTCGCACCACTGAGGGCGACATCGTCGGGGTGGCCTTGAGCGGGACCGGCGTCGGCCTAGAGCGCTCGGAGATGGAGGGCCAACTGCCGGCTTTCGTCCGCGATCCGTCGCTGATGCAGGCGCTGGCGATCCTGCACGCCCGGCGCGCCCCGGATCAGCCGCGCTATACCGCGATCTTCCTGCGCAACCGGCAAACCTCGCTCGATGGCCAGCGCACGCAGAAGATCATCGATATCGCCACGTGGATCGTGGAGAACCCGCAGAATCCGCAGGATTGGTCGGGCCGCACATGAGCGCGCTGCGCACCTTCTTCGCTCCGCCGGTTTCGCTCGCGCGGATCGCCTGGCTGCGCTTGGTGATCTATCTGTATGTCGTCTTCGACGTCCTCGTCGTGGTGCGTGACCCGATCGCGCACGGCCAGGTCCCGGTGGAGCTGTATCACCCGGTCATCGGCCGAGAACTGCTCGGTTTTCCGCAGCCCAGCCCGGTCTATGTTCAGGTGCTTCGCGCGGTGCTGCTGGCGAGCGCGCTCATCGCTGCCACGGGCCGCCTGCCTCGCCTGGCGGGCGGCATCTGCGCGGTGGCCATGTTCGACTGGATGTCGAATGCCTTCTCGTACAGCAAGATTGACCACGATCACTACGCCCTAATGATCGCCTTGTGCGTCTTGCCGACGGTGGGCCGGGCGCGTTTCTCCGACACGGCGGTGGTGTCCGAGGCGGTCGGCTGGGTGGTGCGCACGATCCAGATGAGCGCGGTGTCGATCTACTTCCTCAGCGCCTGGGCGAAGATGCGGTTCGGGACCTGGGGGTGGGCCAATGGGGCCACCTTGATCTGGGCGCTGACCCGTCGTCCGAATGGGATCGCGCCGTGGATCGGCTCGCACCCGGCGCTGACGCACACATTGCAATGGATCATGCTCATCGCCGAGTTCCTGTCACCCCTGTTGTTGTGGGCGCGCGGGCAGGCGCTGCGCCTGGGGCTCGCCTTCTTCCTCGTCTTCCACGCGAGCACCTATTACCTCTTGCGGATCCACTTCCTGCCGCTCGTGGTGTGCTTGACGGCTTTCATGCCGATGGAGCGGATCCCGGCGTGGTGGGCCAGGCGGCGACAAGCTGGGAGCGCACATCCTCCAGCAGAGCAGGCAGCGCCTTCGTCCGCCCGATGATCGGCAAGAAGTTGGCATCCCCTCCCCAGCGCGGGACGACATGCTGGTGCAGGTGCGCGGCCACACCGGCCCCAGCGACCTCGCCCTGATTCATTCCGATATTGAAGCCATGCGGCGCGGATGCCGCGCTCAGCGCAGCAATTGCCGCCTTCGTCAGCGCCGAGAACTCCAGCGTCTCCTCGTCGGTCAGATCGATATACAAAGACACATGCCGGTAGGGGCAGATCAGGACGTGCCCGGGGTTGTAGGGGAAGAGGTTCATCACGACATAGCAGTGCTCGCCGCGATACACCACGAGCCCCTCATCATCGGCCCGCGTGGGCGCCGCGCAGAACGGACAGCCCTGACCCTCGTTCGGGTCGGGTCGCTCGCCGCGGATGTATGCAAGCCGGTGCGGCGTCCAGAGCCGTTCGAAGCCGTCCGGGCTCCCCGGCAAGTCGGCTGCGGGGCCGGTCCGGTCCGCATACGGCGAGGTGCCGGCGCCATCGCTGCTGCACATGACACCGATCCTATTGAGCGCGCCCGGCCGGGTGACGTGAGGCTATTGTGGTCCGCGAAGTGGCCCCGGGTGCGGCGCCCTTGTCATGTTCGCCCCAGGCACAGGAGCCGATATGCCGCAGCTTCCCCCGGATTTCCAATTCGGCGTCGCGACCTCGTCCTATCAGATCGAAGGCGGCGTCACCGAGGGCGGCCGCGGCCGCAGCGTGTGGGACGACTTCTGCGACCGCTCGGGGGTCATCGCCGACGGCAGCAATGGCGATGTGGCCTGTGACAGCTACCACCGCTTTGGCGAGGACATCGAGCTGATGAGCGGTCTAGATGTCGACGCCTATCGCTTCTCCATCGCCTGGCCCCGGGTGCTGCCCGACGGCACCGGCTCGGTCAACCAGGCCGGCCTCGATTATTACGACCGGCTCGTGGATGCCTTGTGCGCCAAGGGGATCCAACCGGCCGCGACACTCTTCCATTGGGACTTGCCCTCGGCGCTGGAGGTGGACGGGGGCTGGCTGCAGCGCGACACGGCCGAGGCCTTCGCCGACTATGCGCGGATCGTCATCGCGCGCCTCGGGGACCGCGTCTCGCAATGGATGACGTTGAACGAGCCGAATGTCTTCACCAGCCTCGGCTACTCGACGGGCATTCACGCACCGGGCCGCACTCTCGGCCTCTACGCCCTGCCGGTCGCGCACCACCTGATGCTCGGACACGGACTCGCCGTCAGCGCGTTGCGGGCCGGCGGCGCACGCTCGGTCGGGCTGGCGGGCAATCACACAGTCGTCTGGCCGCGCTCGGACTCCGAAGCCGACCGGGGCGCCGCAGAGCTCTTCGACACGATGTGGAATCGCATCTACACCGACCCGATTCTGCTGGGCCGCTATCCCGAAGGCATCGCCGCCGTCATGCCGGGCCCGGTTGACATCGACCTATCGGTGATCAGCGCCCCGATCGATTTCTATGGCGTCAACTACTACAACCCGACCTGCGTTGGCATCCCGGGCAATGGCAGCAATATCGGGGCCAATGTCGCCTCCGATCTGCCCTTCGACCACTACCCCATCACCGGCTACCCGGTGACCGATTTCGGCTGGCCGGTGGTCCCCCAAGGCTTGACCGACGTGCTGACGATGCTCAAAGAGCGGTATGGCGACCGCCTCCCGCCGGTCTACATCACCGAGAATGGCGCCTGCTACAACGACGGTCCGGACGCGAACGGCGTGGTGGCGGACACCGGCCGAATCGACTACTACAACAGCCACATTCGCGCCGTTGCCGACGCGATCGACCTGGGCGTGGACGTCCGGGGTTATTTCGCGTGGTCTTTGCTGGACAACTTCGAGTGGGCCGAGGGCTACTCCAAACGGTTCGGCCTGGTGCATGTCGACTTCGACACTCTCGTGCGCACCCCGAAGCAGTCGTATGCCTGGTACGCCGACCTGATCGCCCGCACCAAGCAGGCGTAGCCAACCACATAGCACCTCGGCGCTCCGGCGCGACCGGCGAAGCGGTTGCCGATCCGCATCGCCGGGGCCGCCCGTCACCCAAGAATTCGGCGTAGGACAGTAACGGTGATTCCGGCTGATACCGTCGGGCAGTGAGCGATCTCACCGCACAGGTCCGCCCGGATGGGCGCTCGACACGCTGGGCTGCTCATCGCGAAACCCGTCGCCGGGAACTGATCGACTCCTCGATTGTGGCGATCCGGGAACGCGGCGCCAATCTCGGGATGGATGACTTCGCGGCTGCCGCCGGAACGTCCAAAACCGTGTTGTACCGGCACTTCGAAGACCGAATCGGTCTGCACGCGGCCATCATCGATGAGATCGAACAGATCCTCATCACCAAAGTGCGCGAGGTCCTTGTCGCTGGGCCTGGCGTGACTCACCCGCGCGATGTCGTGGAGGCCGGCGTGGCGGCATACGTCGAGTTGGTCGAGCAAGAGCCGCACCTCTATCGCTTCATGATGCTCGGCCCGAACCCCGAACTGCCCGTGATGCGCGGCGACCTGCAACTTGGACGCGGGACCCAGTCCCTGGCGCAGCAAGTGCGCGCGCTGCTGGACACTGCCGCCCCGCAGTCCCATCGCTCGCCGCTGGTGACCGAGCTATGGGCGCATTCGCTCCTCGGGATGGTGCGCGTTGGCGTGGACATCTGGCAACGCTCGCCTGCACCGATCCCCCGCAATGACCTGATCGCGGCCCTCACCGAGATCGTCTGGCATGGCGTGTCCACCGCCTTCCACCCAGCAAAGATGAGCTCGTTATGACGGCGACCCTCGTGGAGATCCGCATCCATCCGGAAAAGGACGCGCCAAGCATTCTCCTCGACGACGTCGAGATCGAGCCCGATGGCCTAGCGGGAGATCGCCGCAAGAAGGCGGCCGTGCACATCATCACGGCGGAGGAGGCCGGCGGCACGCGCGCCAATCTGGTCCTCTCCCTGGCTGCCATCGACGTGGCCGCCTCAGCCGGGGGCGTTGTGACCATCGGCCCGGTCCGGCTGGGCATTCTCGGCCCGGCCGGCAGCTGCGCTGGGATGTATGCCGAGGTGCTGGCCCCGGGCTCGGTTCGCGTCGGAGACACCGTGACCATCAGCAAGGCAGATGCGTGATTCAGCGCGATTTCCGCTACCAGCGAGGCGGCAGGTAAGCTCACCTGGCCGCTTCGGCATCCGGATGTGTAGCTCAGTTGGTTAGAGCGTTCGCTTCACACGCGAGAGGTCAGGGGTTCGAGTCCCTTCACATCCACCCCACGCACAAGGCTCGAACCCTTGCGAACGTCAAGGTTGGTAGAGGTTCGGGCCTTGTTGGTGTCTGCGGCCCAGGTCAGTGCGTTGGTGTTGACCTGTGGGTCGAGCAGCAGTCCCCACGACGACCGAATCGACCTGTGCGGCGCAGGGCACGATGGTCCTGGCGTTGACCAATAACTACACCGATGCCAATGGGGCTCTGAAGACGATCTCCACGCCGGCGAGTTGGCCGAACGTGAGCCCCTGCTGAATTGAGCAGGTCAGCGTCATAAGCCAGCCACGCCGTGCAGCCAGTTCTCGGCGGCGTCCGGGAAGAAGGCCGGGACACCGGAGACTTTGAGCAGCCCCCACATCAACGCCAACACGACGATCGCAGTCCCCAGGATCGCCAGCCCCTGCAGCCAGACCGGCTGCGCACGGATCCACCCGTCCCAGGCCCGGACCTTTGCGCGCACCCAATTGAGCAGGCGTTGCGCCCACTCGAACTCGCTGCCCCACACGGCCAGCCCGGCAAAGACGATGAGCCAACCAGGGCCGGGAAGTGGCACCAAGGCCAGACCGGTGACGACAATCAGTAAGCCCACGACCCCGACCGTCAGCCGATAGATGCGCGCCGTGGCCGGATTGGCGCGGATTCGGCGACGCCACGCCCAGTCGTCATCGTCGGCGTCCAGCAGGATGTTGTCGTCATGCCGGGACCGTTCCAGGCGGTCGATGCGTTCGCCCTCGGTCATGGGTCGATGTCCTCAGCGGAGCGCGCGGCGAAGATGGCCGACGCCTGCTGGGTGAGCGGACCTGGGGCGGGAAGCCTTCGGTCGTCAATCCGCTCGATGGGATAGACATCGCGCAGGCTGGAGGTGATGAAGACCTCGTCGCAGGTGCGCAGCACCCCGAGCGGCATGGCCTCCTCCACGACCTCGAGATCGGCCTCGCGGCACCACTGAACCGTGAGCGCGCGGGTGATCCCGCCCAGTGCTCCGGACGACAACGGCGGCGTATGCAGACGCCCCCCGATCGCGACGAAGACATTGCTCGCCGTGCCCTCGCACAGGTCCCCGCGCGAGTTGGCGAAGATCGCCTCGCTGGCGCCGCGTTCTTTGGCGAATGCGAGCGCGACGACATTTTCGGCATATGACGTGGTCTTCAGCCCAGCAACAGCCGAGCGCTCGTTGCGCGTCCAGGGAGTGACGGCCAGGCTCCCCGGCCCGGCGGGAGGTTCGGCAGGGACGGCAGTCACGACATAGGTCAGGGGTGAGTCGTGGCGCTCTGAACCCAAGGGGCCCTGGCCGGCCGTGACGGTGAAGCGCAATCGGCCCCAGGCGATTGGGTCTCCGGCTGCGAGGACGGCCGCGATGCCGGCATCGATGACCGAAAAGTCCGGCTCCGGCAAACCTAGTCCGTGGGCGCTGCGGGCCATCCGCTGCTGATGCCGGGTCACCGCGAAGGCGCGCCCGTCGACGATCTTGCACGTCTCAAAAATGCCGTCGCCAACCGTCAGGCCGTGGTCGATCGCCGAGATCGCCGGGGCGCTGGAGTCGTAGAGGTCGCCATTGACCCAAATCCGAATCACGCCACTCATGGTGCCATCCACCCCGAGGCCAGACCGATCAACCGGCGCGCCTTCAACTGCGTCTCCTCCCATTCCGCGTCCGGGTCCGACCCCCACGTGATCCCGGCCCCGGCCCCGAAATTCAGCACGCGGCCAGTCGCTCCCGGCGTCCCCCAGAACGTCCGGATACCCACCGCGAGTTCCGCTTCGTCCCGGTCCGCGTCGATGTAGCCGACGGCGCCGCAGTATGGCCCTCGCGGCACCGGCTCGAGATCCCGGATCGTCGCGAGCGCGGAGCTTTTGGGGGCTCCCGAGACCGATCCAGGCGGGAAGCTCGCGTCGAGAATCTCGCGCCAGGTCACCTCCGGCCGCACCTGCCCGGCGATATTGGTGACCAAGTGCACGAGCCCCGGGTGTTCCTCGAAAGCGCACAGATCCTCAACGACCACGGTGCCCGGGCGGCATACCTGCTGCAGGTCGTTGCGGACCAGGTCCGCGATCATGACATTTTCGGCGAAGTCCTTCGGCAGCATCTGTTCCGGCGTTGCCGACGTTCCCTTGATGGGGCACGAGAGCAGCCGGTCGCCGACGCGGCGCAGATACCGTTCCGGTGACGCGCAGACCACATCCACCCCGAGTTCGGGGGCGTGGATCAACGCCTCGTAGGGCGCCGGATTGCCGCGCCGCAGCAGGCGAGCGAGGGCGGGCAGGTAGGCATCCTCGGGCAGGTCGTGGCTCAGGATCCGGCAAAGGTTGACTTGATAAACCGTGCCCGCGGCGATCCGCTCCCGGATCTCCCGCACCCCGCCGATATATGCCGCCCGATCCAGGCTGCTGCGCCACTCACCGGTGAGCGGCGCCCACTCCCGATAGCCCGGGGGCCGGGCCATGGTCCGCCGCCCTCGTCGCGCGAAACGGATTGCTGTCAAGGACGATTCGAAGTCCAGGACAACGGCCCAAAAGCCCTCCGTCAGGTCATCGATGTCATGGGTGACCGACACCGGCGCGTAGGCCGTCATCGTGCCAAATCGGGCCCACGCCACGCCTGATCTTAACGATCGACCTGCGTGTCGGGTCGCGCATCTGCCCCAATGTCGAGCGCTCGGCGCCTACCGTGAACGGCACCAACGCCGCACGACGCCCCACAAAGGACCCAGCCATGTTCGACACCGTCTTGGGATTGCCATTGCATCCGCTGATCGTCCACGCCGTCGTCGTCCTGGGGCCGCTCGCGGCCGTGATGCTGCTGGCGTATGCCGTCGTGCCCCGCTGGCGCTATGGCCTGCGGATCCCCTTGCTGCTGATGTCGGCCGCAGCGGCCGGTTCGGCGTTCGTCGCGCAGGAGGCCGGCGAGGCGTTGGAACACCTCACCGCGGAGCCCGGATTTGATCATGCCGAAAAGGGCGACCGCGCTTTCCTAGCCCTCGTGCTGCTCTTCGTCGTCACCGTTGTCGTTGTGCTCCTGGCCAAGCCCCTGCCCGCTCCCTCTCGGGTGGCCCTCGCGACGGTGCTGGCCGTGCTCGCGGCGGGCGCGGCCGTGGTCGCCGTTGTCATGGCCGGGCATTCCGGCGCGCAGTCGGTGTGGGAAGGCCGCATTACCTCCGCGGCACCTGTGCGGTGACGGGGAGGCGGCGGCAACGCTGGTGGGCTTTTCCGGTCCTGGCGTTCTCGCTCGTGGCCTGTGGTGGAACCGGGACCACGCCCTCGAAGGCGGAGCTGAACCTGACGGCCGGCCAGGTCCCACCGGACGACGAGGCGATGCCCGCGGACCAGGGCGCTTCGTCCAGCGCACCCGGTGGGTCCGAGCCCCCTGGATTGGGCGGTCTAACCCCGATGGCGCCGGACGATCCGACAAAACTCGTCCTGGCCTTCGCCGGCGATATCCACTTCGAGGACTATCTGGCACCCGTCGCCCGCGATCCCCATGGCTTGGCCGCCCTGCGGGCACTATGGCCAGATGCCGACCTGCGGATGGCAAATCTCGAAACGGCCATCACCGAGCGGGGCACGAGGCAGGTCAAAGCCTTTACCTTCCGGGCGCCCGAGAGCGCCCTGACAACACTGAAGAACGCCGGCCTCGGCGCACTAAGCATGGCCAACAACCACGGAGTCGACTTCGGGCCTCAGGGACTGGCCGACACCCTCGCCGCGATTAGTCGCTCCCCCGTTCCCGTCGTCGGCATCGGTGCGGATGAGCGTTCGGCCTTCGCGCCACGAATCGTCAAAGCCGATGGCGTCACGATCGCGTTGCTCGCCGCCAGTCAGGTGCAGGAGGAGACGCTCGCGCGCTTTTCGGCCAGCCCGAGCAGCGGCGGGATCGCGAGTGCCGTGCCAACGACCCGCCTCGTCGCGGCCGTGCGCGCGGCTCGCGCGCAGGCCGATGTTGTCATCGTCTTTTTGCATTGGGGCATCGACTATCAAGAGTGCGCGGATGCCCGATCGAAACAAACGGCCACCGAGTTGGAAGCGGCTGGCGCAGATGTCATCGTCGGCGCGCACAGCCACCGGGTCGGTGGTGCCGGTTGGCTCGGCAGGTCGTATGTCGCTTACGGGCTCGGCAATTTTGTTTGGTGGCGCTCGGTCGAGCCGGATTCGCGCACCGGCATCCTGCGGCTGACCATCGACCCCACCATCGCGCGGCAGCCTCCTGCACAACGCACCAAAGCCATTGTGCAGCAAGCGGATTGGCAGCCGCTGCTGATCGGACGCGATGGCATACCAGCTCGGCCGGCGGCCGCGGACGCAACCCGTCTGCATACGCTGTGGGAGCAGGCTGGCGCCTGCTCGGGAGTGGCGAGCGCCCCCTGACCCCATCGGTGTGGTAACTCACCGTTGCCCTGGGTCAGCAACTTTCTGCCACTGGCAGAGACGGTCGGCACGATAGCGTGGCGGGCATGTTTGCTGTCGCCGCCGTCGCCCAATCCGCCACCGATCCGCTCGCCGGCCTGCATGTCGGCGAGTTGGACGAGCCGCAGACGCCCGAGGACTGGGTCAGCGTGGACGTCGTGGCGGCAGCGCTGAACCACCACGACCTCTGGTCACTCAAGGGGGTCGGCCTGCCTGCGGAGCGGCTGCCGATGATTCTCGGCTGCGACGCGGTGGGGCATGACGCGCAGGGCAATGAGGTGATCGTCTACCCGGTGGTGTCCTCGCCGGGGTGGGGCGCCGATGTGACGATGGACCCCAAGCGGTCGCTGCTGTCGGAGATCTATCCCGGCACCCTGGCCGAGCGGGTGCGCATCCCTGCCGGCAATCTCGTCCCCAAGCCCAAGGGGCTGTCCTGGGAACAGGCGGCCTGCCTGCCGACGGCCTGGCTGACGGCATACCGCATGCTCTTCACGAACGCCAGCGTCAGCCCCGGCGACACGATCCTCGTCCAGGGCGCGGGGGGCGGCGTGGCGACGGCGGCCATTCAGCTCGGCGCCGCGGCCGGCTTGCGGGTCTTTGCGACCTCCCGCGATGGCGCCAAGCGCGAACTGGCCCGGGAGTTGGGGGCGATCGAGGTCTTCGAATCCGGCGCCCGGCTGCCCGAGCGCGTCGATGCCGTCATCGAGACCGTGGGCGCGGCGACCTGGTCGCATTCGGTCAACGCGCTGCGGCCCGGCGGGACGATCGTGCTGTCCGGGGCGACCTCAGGCGACGCTCCGGCGAAGGCGGAGCTGACGAAGATCTTCTTCAAACAACTGCGGGTGATCGGCTCGACGATGGGCACACGGGAGGAATTGGCGCGACTGGCTCGGTTCGTGGCTGACCGGGGCCTCGAACCCCGGATCGATGCGGTGCTCCCCCTAGCCGAGGCGCGCGCGGGCTTGGAACGGATGGCTGCTGGTGAGGTGAACGGGAAGATCGTCTTCCGGACCTGAAATCATCACCGAAAAGGACGGGCACCGCTACCTGCGCTGCCGCAATTGCGGCACCGATCGACGCGGCTCCTCCCCGGCGCCCGATAACGCGCTGTGGGTGGGCAATGTGGCCGGCCAGGCATGGGTGGCATGAGCTGAGACCCTCCCGTGACGCGGAAATCCCTGGCCCGACCGCGCCGCCGCACTAGCGTGGCGTAGGGGTGCCGAGGGCCGGCGCCCAGAGATCGGAGGATCCATGTCGGACAAGACCGTTCGCGCGACGCTCAACCGTCGCCATCTGCTCGCCTTTGGTGGAGCGGTCGCCGCGAGTGGCGCACTGGCCGCGTGTGGGGGAAACACCGGCCGGGCGACCTCGAGTTCGACGAGCAGCACGAGCGGGAACACCTCTGGCGGCAGCAGCTCGGGGGGAGCCAAAGCTGTTCTGCAGCAGTGGTATCACCAATATGGCGAGGCCGGCACGCAGCAGGCGGTCGAGGGCTACGCCAAGGCCTACACCGCGGCCGACGTCAAGGTCACCTGGAAGCCCGGTGACTACGACCAGACCACGGCCGCCTCCCTGCTGACCGCCAATGGTCCCGACGTCTTCGAGTACGGCAATGGCCCGACCATCGACATGATCAAGGGTGGCCAGGTCGTCGACCTGACCGGGCTCCTCGGCGACGCCGAAGCCGACTTCAACCCCGCGATGGTCAAGCGGATGACCTATGACGGCAAGCTGTGGGCCGTCCCGCAGGTCGTCGACATGCAGATCCTGGTCTACCGCAAGTCAATGCTGGAGAAGGCCGGAGTCAAGCCGCCGGAGACGATGGATGAGTTGATGGCGGCCGCCGAGAAGCTCAACAGCGGCGACACCAAGGGTCTCTTCCTCGGCAATGACGGCGGCGTCGGCCTCATGGGTGGCCCGATGCTCTTCTCCGCCGGCGCGGACTACCTCAACGAGGACGGATCGTTCGGCTTCGACAACGACAATGTCGTTGCGGCCCTCGGCAAATTGCGCGAGATGTTCCAGAGCAAGTACCTCCTGCTCGGCGCGCCCAAGGACTGGTATGACGGGTCCGCCCTCGCCCAAGGTCTGACCGCGATGCAGTTCACCGGCCTGTGGACCTTCCCCGACCTGACCAAGGCGCTCGGCGACGACTATGGCTGCGTGCCGTGGCCGGCCATGCCGGGCGGCAAGAAGTCGGTCGTCGTCGGCGCCTATGGCTCGTGCGTCTCGGCGAAGTCGGCGAATGTCGATGCCGCCAAGGAGTTCGTCAAGTGGCTGTGGGTCGACCAGACCGACAAGCAACTGGACTTCGCCACGGCATACGGCTTCCACATCCCGGCCCGCGCCTCGCTGGTCCCGCAGGCCAAGACCCTGCAGTCCGGTGCGGCCAAGGATGCGGCCGCGGCCGCTCAGGAGTTCGGCCACGCGCAGAGCACGATCTTGTGGACTCCCAAGTGCAGCACCGCTTTTGGCGACATGATGACCAAGGTCGTCAAGGACGGCGCCGACGCCAAGGCCGAGATCGCCAAGGTCAAGGCGATCGCCGACGCCGAGGTCAAGCGCGTCCTGGGCTAGTCGCCGGTGACGACCTCGAGCCTTCCAGTCGATCCGTCCCCAGCGACGGCCGCCACCGCGCGGCCGTCGCTGGGGGCTCGGCTGCGCGGCCGACAGAATCAGAACCTGTGGTTCTGGGTCTTTGTCGGCCCCTTCGTCCTCGGGCTGATCATCTTCATCTACATCCCGATCATCTGGAGTATCTACCTCAGCTTCTTCGAGTCCTACAACACGGTGACGCCGACGAAGTTCGTCGGCGCCGGCAACTACCTCGACATGCTGCGGGACGAGTCCTTCCGCTCCAGCCTCGGCACCTTCATCGTCTTCGCGCTCTTCATCGTCCCGACGACCTTCGCGCTCTCGCTGCTGACGGCGATCCTCGTCGCGCGCACCCGCGTCATGCAGGCCTTCTTCCGCTCGGTCTTCTTCCTGCCGACGGCCTGCTCGTATGTCGTGACCGCCCTCATCTGGAAGATGTCGATCTTCGCCGGAGTGCGCTCGGGCGCCGCCAATGCGATGCTCGGCCTCTTCGGCGCGGACTCGATTCCGTGGCTCTCCTTGACCAAACCGCCGTGGTATTGGTTGGTGATCGTGAGTGCCCGCCTGTGGCTGCAGGTCGGGTTCTACATGATCCTGTTCCTTGCTGCGCTGCAACGGATTTCGCCAACCTTGTATGAAGCGGCCGCCATCGATGGGGCAAGCGGCTGGCAGTCCTTCCGCTACATCACGCTGCCGCAGTTGCGGCCCACCTCCGCCGCGGTGCTGCTGCTGTTACTGATCAACGCCTTCCAGGCGTTCGATGAGTTCTACAACATCCTCGCCTCGTTCGGGACCTATCCCCCGTATGCCCGTCCGCCACTGGTCTATCTCTATTACGTCGCCCTCGGGCAGGGGCAGGACTTCGGGCATGGCAGTGCCGGAGCCGTCATCCTGACCCTTGTCATTGCGCTGGCCGCGGTGGTCTTCAACCGCTTCTTCAGCTTCCGCGGGGAGGACTAGGCCATGGCGATCGTCGACAACTCCCGTGGCGCCAAAGTCGGGGCCGCACTTCGCTATTCGGCGCTGATCCTCGCGGCGCTGCTATTCCTGATGCCCTTCTATCTTTTGCTTCGCAACGCCCTGATGTCGGAGAACGACCTCGGCTCGCCGAAGTGGCACTGGTTGCCGCCGACCTGGGAGTGGGGCAACTTCTCGGCGATCTTCCACGATCCGGCGCTGCCGATGACGCGCAGCCTGCTCAACTCGATCGCCATCTCGGTGTTCCAGACCGCAGGGGTGCTCGTGATCAGCGGCCTCGCCGGCTATGGCCTCGCGCGGATCCCCTATCGCTGGTCGAATGCGGTCTTCTATCTCATCACCGCGACCCTCCTCATCCCGGCGGCCGTGACCTTCGTGCCGAGCTTCGTCCTCGTCTCGTCGCTCGGCTGGATCTCGACGCTGCGCGGCCTGATCATCCCGGGCCTGTTCCAGGCCCTCGCGACCTTCTTGTTCCGGCAGTTCTTCTTGAGCTTCCCCAAGGAAATCGAAGAAGCGGCCTTCCTGGACGGCCTGGGCTACTGGGGGACGTTCTGGCGCGTCGTCGTCCCCAACAGCTTTGGCTTCGCGGCAGCCATCGGGACGATCACTTTCATCGGCTCGTGGAATGCCTTCTTGTGGCCCCTCGTCATCGGTCGAGACCAGACAACGTGGACGGTGCAGATCGCGCTGTCGACCTTCCTGACGGCGCAGTCGGTCAACCTCAGCCAACTCTTCGCCGCCGCCCTGGTCGCCATCGCCCCCTTGCTGCTGATGTTCCTGTTCCTGCAGCGCTGGATCGTCGAAGGCGTCGAACGCACCGGCATGGGCGGGGACTGACTCTCTCTGCGGAGCTAGGCGAGGCCCTCGACGTCGGCCCGTCGGGCGATGGTGGCGGTGGCGCGGCGGCAGGCCGACTCGGGCAGGGTCGGCGTGATGGCATCCAGGAAGCCATACCGGCGCGCGATCGAGGCCTCGTATGCCGTGCCGTTCACCTTCGTGCGCGCCACCCGCCACCAATCCGCGATATCGCCCCAGCCGGGCGCGGCGAGGGAGCCGCCGAACTGCTGAATCGCCAGCGCCGAACACAGGCCCGCGAAGCCCAGGCGGTCGGCGAGCGGCCAGCGGGCGAGGGTGCCGAGAACCAGGGCGGCACCGAAGACATCGCCGGCGCCGGTTGGGTCCAAAGCATCGACGCGTAGCGCCGGCACCATCGCCTCCTCCCCCGTTGTGGCGTCGATCGCCAGCGCCCCGTCGGCGCCATTGGTCACGACCGCGAGCGGGACGCGGTCGGCAATCGCATAGAGGGCTTCTTGCGCTGTGCGGGTCCGCGTATAGGCCATCGCCTCCACGGCATTGGGAAAGAAGGCGTGAGCCGTGGACAACCGGGTCAGCACGGAGCGGTCCCACGTTTCCGTCGCATCCCACCCGACATCGGCAAAGACCAGCGCTCCTTGCTCGTGCGACCGCGTGACCCACGTGGGCGCAGCGCCATCTTCGTGCTCCGCGAGGTCGATCATTACGGCTGCGGATCGCGGCGGCTCCCCGATCAGTTCGGTCGAGGCAAGGGGCGCCGGATGGCCGTGCGTGACCATCGTGCGGTCGCGGTCCACGGACATCGACACCGTCACCGGACTGTGCCAGTCATCGAAGCGCCGTGAGTGGCTCAGGTCGATGTGCTCGCCGTCTTCCAGTGTGCGCCAACAGAAATCGCCATAGTCGTCATCGGAAAAGGCCGCGGCCAAGGCAGTCCGCAACCCCAGTCGGCGAGCCGCGATGGCGAGATTGGCGATGCCGCCGGGACACGACGCCATCCCGTCGGCCCACTCTTCCGTCCCCGGCTGCGGGGCCCGGGCCAGCCCGGTGAAGATGATGTCGAGGAAGACCGTGCCGTGCACGAAGAGATCGACCTCAGGGCCGTCGGGGATCCGGACGGCGGCGAGTGGGTCGAAGCGGACGTTGGGCACGGCATACCTCCTCGTGGGCCGTCGCTAGTCTCTCGTGTCCGGGCCAGCCGCCGAGGGAGGCGAGGCCGACTCGGCCATGATGGTGGGTATGAAGTTGGCGATCCTCGGCGGCGGCGGGTTCCGGGTGCCGCTGGTCGTCCGTGCACTGCTTCGCGAGGTCGACTCTCCGGTCACGGAGGTCTCGCTGTATGACGCGGATCCCGTCCGCCTCTCCGCGATCGCCAATGTCGTGGCCCAGTCTGCGGCACAGCTCGGCGGGCGCCCGTTACCGGTCACCACGACGACGGATGCGCGGGCGGCGCTGGCGGGAGCGGCATACGTTTTCTCGGCGATCCGAGTCGGCGGACTTGTCGGGCGGGTGACAGACGAGCGCGTCGCCATCGCGAATGGCGTTCTCGGACAAGAGACTGTGGGTGCCGGCGGGATCGCGTTCGGGCTACGCACGATCCCCGTCGCCATGGCGTTGGCGCGCACGGTGCGCGAGGTCGCGCCGGCCGCTTGGGTTGTCAATTTCACCAACCCGGCGGGGACGGTGACCGAGGCGATGTCCACAGAGCTCGGTGATCGGGTCATTGGCATCTGCGACTCCCCATTGGGTCTCGCCCGCCGGGTGGCGCGTTCGCTGGGGCGGCGTGTCGAGGACTGTCGCATCGACTATTCGGGGCTGAACCATCTCGGGTGGTTGCACCGCCTGGAGGATCAGGAGGGTGACCTGGTTCCCCGATTCCTCGCGGACGACGCGGCGGTTCTCGGCACCGAGGAGGGTGAGATCTTCGGGGTCGAGTGGCTGCGTTCGTTGGGTGCCGTGCCCAACGAGTATCTGCACTACTACTACCTGCACCGGGAGGCGCTCGCCGAGCAGCACGGGCCGGGGCATCGCACCCGCGGGGAGTTCCTGGCCGGCCAGCAGCAGGACTTCTTCGACGCCATCGCGGCCAGGCCGGAGTCGAGCTCACGAGAGTGGGAACGTGTTCTGGCCGAACGTAATTCGACGTACATGGCAGCGGCTCGGGGAGTCGATGCCCACCGCCACGAGGAGGACCTGGTCAGTGGGGGGTATGAAGGGGTGGCCCTGGTGCTCATGCGGGCGCTCGCGGGCGGCATACCCGCGCAGTTGATTCTCAACGTCCGCGCCGGGGCACAGGTCGGGCTGCCCGAAGACGCCGTGGCGGAGGTGCCGTGCACGGTCACGGCGGCCGGGGTATCACCTCTGGCGACGACTCCTCTGGACCTGCATATGCAGGGTTTGGTGAGTCAGGTGAAGGCCGTCGAACACGCCACGATCGAGGCGGCGACCACCGGCTCCCGAGCGGCGGCGGTGCGCGCTTTCGCACTCCATCCGCTCATCGACTCCGTCACGACCGCGCGCGCCCTGGTGCGCGACTATTGCGCCGCGGAACCGGCCATCGCCTCAGTGCTGGGACAGTAGCCGCAGGTCTGGGAGAGAACCTGGACGTACGCAGCGGTAATGATCCGTTGCGTATGTCCAGGTTCCGGCAATGGGCGGGAATCTGGCACTTACCCGGTACGCAGCGATGTCAACGCGCTGGGCGAGCAACTGGAGCGACAGTCAGTGGTGGCGCGTCGATCTCGGCTCGGCCAAGCAGGTCGGCCGAGTCACCATCGACTGGGAGTCGGCATACGCCCGCTCCTACCGCATCGAGACCTCGCTCGACGGCAGCTCGTGGTCAACGGCCGCGACGGTGACGGCCGGTCAAGGCGGCACGGAGGTCACGGCCTTCGCGCCTCGCTCGGCGCGCTACGTCCGGTTGGCCTTCACCGGGCGGGCGACGACATATGGCTACTCGATCTATGAAGTGAATGTTCAGTCCCGCTGAGCCACACCGCCTTCCGGCGTCACCGGCTCACGACCAGACGCCGGAACTGCCGCGGCGGTGAGAGCCGAGGAGGTGCGTGTCGACGATGCCGACGGCCTCCATCAGCGCGAACATCGTCGTCGGTCCGACATGAGCAAAACCGGCTCGCTTGAGGGCCTTGGAAAGCGCGAGCGATTCCGCAGACTGGGTCGGGACCTCGGCATACGACCGCGGCTGTGGCGTCCGCGCGGGCCGGAAGGACCAGATGAAGTCGGCCAGGCCCTCCCGCTCCCGGAGCGCGAGCGTGGCCCGCGCGTTGGTGATCGTCGCGTCCACTTTGCGCCGGTTGCGGACGATGCCGGCATCGGCAACCAGCCGTTCTCGATCCGAATCGTCATATGCCGCAACACGATCCGGTTCGAAGTCGTCGAAGGCTGCGCGGAAGGCCGGACGCTTGCGCAAGATCGTGGCCCACGACAGGCCGGACTGGAATGCCTCCAGCGAGAGTCGCTCGAAGAGGCCCTGCTCGTCGCGGATCGGCATACCCCACTCGGTGTCGTAGTACGCCCGAAGCAACGGATCCCGCGCCGCCCACGTGGGCCGTGCCAGCCCGTCCTCGCCGACGATCAGATCACTCGATGCTGGCTCGGTCACACACCGACCCTATGACCCACCGCACCACGGACATGCGTCAAAAGAGGCGGCCGGCTTCCTCCGCAGGGGGCTGTTCCAGCGCCAACAGGAAACGCTTTCGGTCCAACCCGCCCGCATATCCCGTAAGGGAGCCGTCGGCCCCGATCACCCGGTGACACGGGATGACGATGCTGATGGGGTTGGCGCCATTGGCCACGCCGACGGCCTGCGCGGCCCCAGGTTGCCCGAGATCCCGCGCCAGATCGCCATACGATCGCGTTGCGCCATAAGGGATTTCCCGAAGGAGGGCCCAGACCGATTGCTGGAAGGGTTCGCCGCGTGGTGCGAGCGGAAGGTCAAAATCCTGTCGCTGGCGGTCGAAGTACTCCCCCAGTTGCCGCGCCGTCTCCGCAAAGACCGGCAGGCCAGCGACGGCCAGGCCGAAGTCCGGAACGCGATGCCTCAAACGGTGAATCGCGAAGTAGATGCCGGTCAGGTGGCCGTCCTCAGCGGTCAGCGTCAGCGGACCGACCGGAGTGTCGATCACGGTGTGGACGGTGGCGGTCACGGCGACAGTCATACCGCACAGACGTGCTGCCGACACGCAATGTGAGGTAGGACGCCAAATCTTGAAGGATTCCAGTTTCCATGCCAGGGTGGGGATATGCCCTTCCCCGCCGGAACCGAGCCCGCAGCGGTGCTGCGCCGGGCCGGGCTGCGGGTGACGGCGCCGCGCGTGGCGACGCTGACCGAATTGCAGGAGTCGCGCCATGTCGATGTTGACTCACTCGCCGGGCAGCTTCGGGTTCGCCTCGGTGGCGTCTCGACCCAGGCCGTGTATGACGTGCTGCGGGCCCTCAGTGACGCGGGCTTGGTGCGGCGCATCGAGCCTGCCGGCTCCCCCGCGCGTTACGAACTCGACCGCGGCGACAACCACCACCACCTGGTCTGTCGTGGCTGCGGTGCGCTGGTCGACGTGCCGTGTGCGACCGGCATACGGCCGTGCTTGGAAACCGAAAGCTCGGACCACGGATTCGTCGTCGACGAAGCCGAGGTTATCTATTGGGGTCTTTGCCCCAATTGTCAAAATTCCGTTCCACCACAACAGGACTAGGAGGTCCTCGCAACAATGTCAGTCTCCGGCCCCCGCCAGAACCCTGGCAACACCGCCCCACTGACCACGGTCGCCGGCGCTCCCGTGTGGGAGAACCAGAACAGCATGACCGCGGGTGCCCGCGGACCCTTGTTGTTGCAAGATGTGTGGTTCCTCGAGAAGCTCGCCCACTTCGACCGCGAGGTCATCCCGGAGCGACGCATGCACGCCAAGGGCTCCGGCGCCTATGGCACCTTCACGGTCACCGGTGACATCACGGCATACACCGGCGCCTCGATCTTCCGCGAGATCGGCAAGCAGACCGAGCTCTTCGTGCGCTTCTCCACCGTCGCCGGTGAGCGCGGCGCCGCCGACGCCGAGCGCGACATCCGCGGCTTTGCGGTGAAGTTCTACACCGACCAGGGCAACTGGGACATCGTCGGCAACAACACTCCGGTCTTCTTCTTCCGCGACCCGCTGAAATTCCCCGACCTCAACCACGCCGTCAAGCGCGATCCGAAGACCAACCTGCGCAATGCCGAGAACAACTGGGACTTCTGGACCAACCTGCCCGAGGCGCTGCACCAGGTCACCATCGTGATGTCGGACCGCGGCATCCCGGCGGACTACCGCTTCATGAACGGCTTCTCCAGCCACACCTACTCGTTCTACAACGAGGCCGGCGAGCGCTACTGGGTGAAATTCCACCACCGCAGCCAGCAGGGCCTGAAGAACCTCACCGACCAGCAGTCCGCCGACATCATCGCCGGCGACCGCGAGTCGAGCCAGCGCGCGCTCTTCGACGCGATCGAGGCGGGCGACTTCCCGAAGTGGAAGATGTATGTCCAGGTCATGCCCGAGGCCGACGCCGAGAAGGTGCCCTATCACCCGTTCGATCTGACCAAGGTGTGGCCGAAGGCGGACTACCCGCTGATCGAGGTCGGCGAGTGGGAGCTGAACCGCAATGCGGACAACTACCACGCCGAGGTCGAGCAGTCGGCCTTCTCCCCCGCGAATGTCGTTCCCGGCATTGGTTTTTCGCCTGACCGTATGCTGCAGGGTCGCCTCTTCTCGTATGGCGACGCGCAGCGCTACCGCCTCGGCGTCAACCACCACCAGATCCCGGTGAACTCGCCCAAGGGAGCGCCCGGCACCAACTCCTACCACCGCGACGGTGCCATGCGGATCCACTCCGAGCCGACGCCGGGTATCGAGCCCAACTCCTACGGGCGCTGGCAGGAGCAGCCGCAGTTCCGCGAGCCGGGCCTGAAGATCGACCCCTTCGCCGACCGGTTCAACTTCCGCGAGGACGACGACGACTACTTCAGCCAGCCGCGGGCGCTGTTCAACTCCTTCACCGACGCCCAAAAGCAGCGGCTCTTCGAGAACACCGCTCGCGCGATCTCGGGCGCCTCGCAGGAGACGATCGACCGCCATATCGCCAACTGCACCAGCGCCGACCCGGCGTATGGCGCGGGCGTCACCGAGGCCATCCGCGCCCTCGGTGCCGGCGAGGCCCCGAAGGCCGGCATGGACGACCTAGAGTCCGGTCCCGACTTCGACGGCGACCTGCTCTGATCTGAGCGACGAGGGGCCCGGGTGCGACACCACACCCGGGCCCCTTCCGTCACCCATTTTTCTCCGGATGCCGAAAGTGTGCGCTTCACCGTGCTTGAGAGCAGGGGTGAAGCGCAGACTTCCCGGGGGAAGCGGGCGTCATACGGCCTGATCGGGGAGCAGGTGCCCGCGGCCGAAGAGGTGCGCCGCCTGACGCGCCGTCGGGGTGCCGGCGTCGAGATCAGCGCCGGCGGCCAAAAGCAGCGCGACGATCGCGTCCTCGCCCTTGAAGATCGCCCCGGCCACCGGCGACTGGTCGCGGCTATTGCGACGGTTGGCATCCGCGCCGCGCTCCAGGAGCATGGCCACGGTCGCCTCCTGCCCGCTGTATGCCGCGAGCATCAGCAAGCTGTTCCCGTCGCCATCGAGCAGGTCCACAGGCACGCCGTGGTCGAGGAAGTCGGCCAGATCCTCCGTCCGCCCCTCGCGCGCGAAGTCCTGGGCCAGCGCGACAACCCGGCCATGTTGTTCGGGACTGAGCATCGGGCCACCCTATGCGCCGACAGCGCCGGTCCCAGGATTGGACGACTGGTGCGCCACCACCACGATTGGTCTGACCCGCCTCGGCACCGTCGAAGAACTGTCCACGGTGGCCACCGGCTGCATCCTGGCGCTTGGCGCCGCCGCTCTGGTCGCCCTGGCGTCGCGCGCCACGACCTACCTCGTGGTCGCCGCGCATACGGTCGCCGGCTGCGCCGTCGCGGGCTTCGCGTATGCCGGGCCCGCTGGCAACGCGGGCTTGATCCCTCGCGCCGTCCTCCTGCTTCTGCCGGGCGCCTGCCTCGCCTATGCCGTGACCCTCTGGGAGCGCCCGCGGGCTGTCGTGGAGGCCAATGTCATCGACCCTGCGAGTTGGCGGATCGCCAAACGGTCGTCTCGGGTGCTGCCCGTCGCGGCCCTCTTGGCCGTTCTGATGCTCACCTCATTCCGTCAAGGTCACTCGACCTGGCTGAGCCTCGCCGCGGGACTATACCTCTTCGCGAGTGTCATGTTCGCCGGCTTCATCGTGCCCTTCATCATGCGGGCGCTCGGCTTCTTCGGAGGCGCCCTTGCCACCGATATGAAGGAGTCCGACGACTACCTCGACAGGCAGGTGCGCGAAGGCATGGCCGACGAACGCCGCCGAAGTGATCAGGCCGCTGCGGACCGCGCGGAGGGTCGTCGGCGCACCGCGGGCTATGAAGCGCAGCGGCGCTCGAGCGGCCAAGAATGACGCCAGCCGTTCGCGCAGTGACCGGGACCGGGGCGGCGAGCGACCAACGCTATTGGGAGGGCCGCTCCTAGCGGTGCTGCGAGGAGCCGCACTTGTGATGCCGCCGCACACGGCGCCCAGAGTCGCTGCGGCGGAACGACATACAGTGAACCAATGCCCGGGCAACGATCACTCCACGGCGGGATGGGCGCCATCCCCCACGACGGCGGGGTGACCTTCCGGGTGTGGGCGCCGAATGCCCGCAATGTCGCCGTGATCGGCGACTTCTGCGGCTGGGAGCGCCGACGGATGACGCCGATGGCCCGCGATCACTCGCGGGCCGGCACCTGGTCGGCCTTCGTCCCCGCGGCCCGCACCGGCTCCGAATACCGCTTCCTGGTCCGGCGCGGCGGGCCGTATCTGTGGCGCATCGACCCCGTCGCTCGGCAGGTGACCCACTCCCGCGGCAATGCCATCGTGTTCGATCCGCGAGCCGTGGACTGGGGCAGCGAGCCTTTCGAGATGCCCGCCTGGGATGACGTCGTCATATATGAGGTCCACATCCCCACCTTCGCGGCTGGCGGGCCGCATGGACGCACCTTCGAGGCCGCGGCCGCGCGCCTGGACCACCTCGCCTGGCTGGGGGTCAATGCCGTCGAGATCATGCCGTGTGCGGAGTTCGCCGGCGACACCTCGTGGGGCTATAACCCGGCGCACCCCTTTGCGGTGGAGAGTTCGTATGGCGGCCCGCGCGGCCTGACGCACTTCGTTCGCGAGGCCCATCGGCGCGGGATCGCGGTGATCCTCGACGTCGTTCACAACCATCTCGGGCCAAGCGATCTGGACCTCTGGCGGTTCGACGGATGGCATCGATCGCACTACGGCGGGATCTACTTCTACAACGACCAGCGAGCCCGCACGCCGTGGGGCGCAACGCGTCCCAACTACCACCGCAAGGACGTGCGCAACTATCTGCGCGACTCAGCCGTCATGTGGCTGGAGGACTTCCGCGTCGACGGGCTGCGCTTCGATGCCACCAACTACATCCGGGCGCGATGGGGCGATGTCCGCGACCCGGCCCAGCGGCTCGGCGCTGGCCATCGCTACCTCGCGTCGCTGACCAGCGATCTGCGTTCCCGCCAGCCGTGGAAGCTGCTGATTGCCGAGGATATGCAGTCCGACCCCCTCGTGACGGCCGACGTCGCCGACGGCGGCTTGGGCTTTCACGGACAGTGGGATGCGCATTTCGTCCGCACTGTCCGCGGAGCCCTTGAAGCGCTGCGCGACGAGGATCGGGATGTCGGCGGTGTTGCGGCGGCGATCGCCGCGGCCGGGCTGGGCGAGGTGCACCAGCGGGTGATCTTCACCGAATCCCACGACGAGGTCGCCAATGGCCGCACCCGGCTGCCGGAGTCGATAGCTCCCGGCGCGGCCGACTCGCTGCCCGCCCGCCAGCGCGCCGCCCTTGGCCTGGTGCTCACGCTCACCTCCCCCGGCATACCCCTGCTCTTCCAGGGCCAGGACATCCTGGAGGATCGATGGTTCGAGGACACCCGACCGGTGGACTGGGGCAAAGCGCATCGGCATAGCGGATTCCTGCACCTGACCCGCGCCCTGATCGCGTTGCGCCGCAACCTCCCCGGGGTGACGGCGGGTCTGCGTGGTCGCGGCACGCGTGTTCTGCGGGTCGATCCGGCGCGCGGGATCATCGTGGTCCACCGCTGGCATCAGGGCGGGCCCAGGGATGACACCGTCGTTGTCGTGAACCTCTCGGCCCGGCCCGTGCATGGTTATGCCGTGGGCCTGCCTCGCGCCGGCCAGTGGACGTTGCGGCTCAACACCGACGCGCCGTGCTTCGGGCCGGGACTGGGGGCAGTGCACGCGCGGGATGTCCAGGCGCAGGAGGGCTGGTGCGACGGCTTGCCGTACCGGGCTGAGGTGAGCATCGGGCCGTATGCCGCGCTTGTCTACTCCCAGGACGCCTGAGGGGCCCGGAGAGCGCCGTCGAGTTCGGGAAACACGCCGATGCGCACCGCGCGCGCTCGGCGTGTTTCCCGAACTCGACGGGGGCTGGCGGCAGTGGTGCGCGGATCCAGCGCGGACGTAGCACGCGATGCAAAGGAGAAAGACCCCTGACGTTGCGTTTCCGCTGGTCAGGGGCCGTTTCGTGCTGGTGGGCGATACTGGGTTTGAACCAGTGACCTCTTCCGTGTCAAGGAAGCGCGCTACCGCTGCGCCAATCGCCCAGGTCGTGCGGGTTAATCGAGGTGGAGACGGGATTTGAACCCGTGTACGCGGCTTTGCAGGCCGCTGCCTCGCCTCTCGGCCACTCCACCAAAGGGGGCCTTAACCCTCCGAGCGGATGACCGGCCTCGAACCGGCGACCTCAACCTTGGCAAGGTTGCGCTCTACCAACTGAGCTACATCCGCACTTGCGACGTCCGAGGTGGCCCTCGTTCGTGCGCTCAGAGACCTTAACCCATGCAGGCGGGCATACCCAAATCGGGTCAGACGCTCCATGGTGTCCGGTCCTTCGGGGAACGGCGTGAGTGGCCGGTTGGGTCGTTCGCGACGCACCGCGACGGCCTTTTGGGCCGGATTGATGCGCAGCGTCGCGGCATTGAAGGCGGCCCCGATGAGCACCGCGATGGCGATGAAATACAGCCAGATCAGCAGCACGATCGGCGTCGACAACGGTCCATAGATCGAGGTCCCGCCGAGCGAGGCAGCAATGGTGCCACGCACGGCATATGACGCGATCGCCCACAGCACCAGCGTCAGGATCGCGCCCGGCAGATCGCGCAACCACGGGGTCCGCTTGGGATTGGCGATGTGATACAGCGTGGTCACGGACGCGAGGACGAGCACGGTCACGACCGGCCAATAGGCACCGACAAGGAAATCGAGTCGGGTCGGCAGGATCCGGCCCAGCAGCGTCGGGCCGATCAACACCAGCGGGATCATGACGACCCCCACGACCAGCGTGACGATATACATCGTGAACGACAGCGCGCGGGTGCGCACGATCCCGCGCACGCCGGACTGGCCATACATGATCGCGATGGTGTCGATGAAGACATTCAAGGCACGCGAGCCCGACCACAGCGAGAGCAGGAAGCCGAGCGAGATCAGATCGCTGCGGCCGCTGGAGAAGGTGTCGGAGATCGTGGGCAAGAGCAGATCGTCGATGACTTCGGGGGTGACGAAGCGGCCGGCATACTCACTGATCTGCTGGGTGAAGGAGTCGACCGTCACCTCGCCGAGGCGCTGGCCGATATAGCCGACGCCACCGAAGAGCCCGAGGATCAGCGGCGGAAAACTCAGCAGCGCAAAGAAACCGGCCTCCGAGGCGAGGCCGGTGACGCGATAGCGCAGACAGATGCGAACCGTCTCGGCGATCACCCGAGCGAGCCACAGCCCGCCCGGAATGTCCCCCAGGGCACGCTTGAGTGCACCTTTCGCCTCCACCACGTCTCAACGGTAACTGTGACGTGTGTGATTGCTGTGACCGACACGGCGGGGCGCGGGCACCGGAAAGTTCACGATCTGGTCACCGTCGGCCACGCATCGCGACGGCACGCCAGAGCATCGAAGTCCGCGCGCGTCCACACCTCGTCTTCGCGCACCCGGACGTGGGAGGCGTCGAGATCGGCATACTGCGCCGTCGTCACCTGGACTGGAGTGGCACTTTGGTCTTTGGTGCTGGAGGCGGCGCCGATGACGACCGCGGCCTGGGCGGCCGGATCGAAGGCGCCCTGCGGGGTCCACTCGCCGGGCGCAGCCAGGTCGAGCGTGGTCGAACCGGTGAGCGCCGAAGGGCGGGCCAGCTCGAGCAGCACCGGATTGGTTTCCTGCTCACTGACTTTCGAGCGGTCCAGCAGTTCGACGACATGCACCCGGTCGATTGCGGCGCCACAGGGAGCGACGATAACCACCGGGCGCCCCTCGGCATCGGCCGTCACGCCGACCATGCCGACGATCTCCGTGGTGATGAAATTCCCACAGCCAGCCAGAGCGGGGACCAGGGCTGCGACCAGAACTGCGGTGGCGGCATATCGGCTGGTGCTCATGCCGAGAAGTCTCCTCGCGCGGCGACGGCAGGGCGTGAGTCGCGCTACTCAACTCACGGGCGGCCCGGCGCGCGGACGTATCCTCACGCGCATGCCGACCCATGAGGTGTTCAACCAAAGCCCGGTCTATGGCGGGGACGATCTTTTCCGCACCGACCCAACCCTGATGGAGGCCACCGCCCGGTGGGGTGCCCCGACCGCGGATGTCACCCGGCTCGGAGCGCAGGCCGGCGCGGAGCAGGCCCTGACCTGGGGCGTGCAGGCGGACTCCACTCCCCCGGTGCTGCGCAGCCACGACGCGCGGGGCCGGCGGCTGGACGAGGTCGACTACCACCCGGCATACCACCAGCTCATGACGGTGGCCGTGGGGCACGGACTCACGGCCGAGCCGTGGACTCGGCCGGCGGGCAGCGGCGCGCACCTGGCGCGGGCGGCCGGCTTCTACGTCTGGGGCCAGGTCGAGGCGGGGCACCTGTGCCCGGTGTCCATGACGTATGCCGCCGCGCCCGTCCTCGCCCGCGACCCACAGGCTCGCGGGACCTGGCTCCCCAAGCTGGCGTCCCGTGCCTACGACCCGCAGCTGACGTCGATCGATGCCAAGCCCGGTGCCCTCGTCGGCATGGGCATGACCGAGAAGCAAGGCGGCTCCGATGTCCGCGCCAACACCACCACCGCGACGCCGGACGCCAGCGGCCCGCTTGGAGACCAAAGCCACCGGCTGCGGGGTCATAAATGGTTCTGTTCAGCGCCGATGAGCGATGGCTTCCTCGTGCTCGCGCAGGCCCCCGCCGGGCTGACCTGCTTCCTGCTCCCCCGCGTCCTGCCCGACGGCACGCGCAATCCCTTTGCGATCCAGCGGCTGAAGGACAAGCTGGGAAATCGCGCCAATGCCTCCTCCGAGGTCGAGTTCGAGGACACCTGGGCGACGCCGCTCGGCGAGCCCGGCCGTGGGATTGCGACGATCATCGAGATGGTCTCCGCGACCCGGCTCGACTGCGTCCTCGGATCCGCGGCGACGATGCGCGCGGCGCTCGTGCGGGCGGTGCACCACACGGCGTACCGCAGCGCCTTCGGGACGCGCCTGCTCGATGCGCCCCTGATGCGCAACGTCCTGACCGATCTCGCGCTGGAGTCCGAGGCCGCCACCCTGCTCGCGATGCGCCTGGCCCACGCCGTCGATGAAGGCGAGGACGATTTCGCGCGGTTGGCGGTGGCGCTGGGCAAGTTCTGGGTGTGCAAGCGCGCGACGCCGATGGTGGCCGAGGCGCTGGAATGCCTGGGCGGGCTGGGCTATGTCGAGGAGAACGGCATGGCGCGCCTGCTCCGCGAGGCTCCGCTGAACTCGATCTGGGAGGGCTCGGGCAATGTCAACGCCCTCGACGTGCTGCGCGCCATCGCCCGCGAGCCGGCCTCGCTGGCGGCGCTGGCCAAGGAGGCCACGCTGGCGCGCGGTTTCGATGCCCGGCTGGACTCCGCCATTGACCGGATCGAGCCGATGGCCGGCGGGGCCCTTGATGTCGATGCCCCACTGATCGCCCGCCGAGTCGTCGAGGACCTCGCCCTCACCCTGCAGGCGAGCCTGATGGTGAGGTATGCCGAGGCGCCCGTGGCGCAGGCCTTCGTCGCGACGCGGATCGCCGGAGAGCGGGGCGCCACCTTTGGGACCTTGCCCGCTGATGTGGTGCGCTCCGCCGCCCCGGCTGTGCTCAGTCGCACGCCCGCAGGCGTGGACCTCAGCTAGACGTTGAGTCCTCGTCGGCCGACTTCTGGACGTCCTCCTCGAGCCGACGCTGCTGTTCGGCGACGTCGAATTCGGCGGCCGGCCACTGCGGGTCAAGGCCCTGCAGCGCGTTGAGCAGCAGGTTCATCACGGCCAGGCGGGCATACCATTTGCGGTCCGCCGGCACGACATACCAGGGCGCCTCGTCGGTGGAGCACTTGTCGATGGCAGCCTGATAGGCCTGCATGTAGTCATCCCAGTAGGCGCGCTCGTCAAGATCGCCCGGGTTGAACTTCCAATGCTTCTCCGGATTGGCGAGTCGCTCGGCGAGCCGGGCCTTCTGCTCGTCCCGGGAGATGTCGAGCATCACCTTGATCACGGTCGTCCCGGACGCCACGACCTGCTTTTCGAAGGCATTGATCTGCGCATAGCGGCGAGCCCACTGCGTCCGCGGCACCAGGTCATGGACACGGACGATGAGCACATCCTCGTAGTGACTGCGATCGAAGACGCCGATGATGCCCGGCTCGGGAAGGGCATTGCGGATCCGCCAGAGGAAGGGGTGGGCCCGCTCTTCCTTCGTCGGGGCCTTGAAGGCGGTGATGTCCACGCCCTGCGGGTCGGCCGCGCCGACGACATGGCGCATGATGCCGCCCTTGCCGGAGGTGTCCATGCCCTGGATGACCAAGAGAACCGAGCGCTTCCCGCCGGCTTTCGCTTCGGCATACAACCGCTCCTGTAGGTCGGCGACCTGCTCGGCCAGCGGGCCCATGAGGGCCTCGGCCTCCTCGCGGCTGCCGTCAAAGCCGGGTGTCGATGAGGTGTCGAGATCGGTGAGCACGAAGCCGGGGCCAGCGCGGAGGGCGTCGGCGAGGTCGAACGGATTGGGTGCGTCGGACGCCTTGGGCGCCACGACCTCGGCGACCTTCTCCGCAGCGACCTTGATCTTCGCGTCCTTCGCCTTCTTGGCGTTGCGCACAGCCTTGCGCTGGGCCAGGTCCTTGGCGATGACCTCGAGTTCCTTGGCCGCCTTCTTACTCTTCTTGTCCTTCTTCTTACTCTTTTTGTCTTTGGCCATGCAGGCATCATGGCAGGTCCGTCCCGCAGACTGACCGCATGCGCCTGCTCTCCTCCGATCTGCCGGGTATGACGCCTGGTGCCGCCGCCGATGACGCCCTGCTCCGGCAGTTGTACTCCTTCCCCGAGTCGGGTGCGGTGCGCAGCAACTTCGTCGCGACCCTGGATGGGGCCGGAACGGGTGCCGACGGCTTGACGGGTTCGATCAACAATGCCGCGGACAAGGTGGTCTTCGACCTCAATCGCGAGCTCGCGGATGTGGTCGTGGTCGGGGCGGCCACCCTGGAGGCGGAGGGGTATGGGCCGTCCGCCGGCACCAAGCCCCTCGTGGGCTTAAGCACTCGCTGCCTGATCCCCCGTGGCTGGCTGTCCGAACCCGTCCAGCAGGGGTTGGCCATCCTGGTGACGGTGGAGGGCGCGGAGCCGAAGCGGCTGGCACAGGCGCGGGAGCTGCTCGGCGAGGAGCATGTCTGGACGGTCGGGGCCGGGCAGGTCGATGTGGCGCAGGTGCTGGTGCGCCTGCAGCAGCACGGCCATCGACGAATCCTCACCGAGGGCGGGCCGCGCGTGCACGCCGAGCTGCTGCGTCGCGGGCTGATCGATGAGCTGGCCCTGACCTGGGTGCCGCAGTTGGTCGGCGGGGGTGGGCCGCGAATCGCGCACGGCACGGACTTCACCCTTGACGTGAGGTTGAGACATTTGATGGAGTCTGACGGGACGCTGCTGGGGTTGTGGGCGTGCTGAGCTGACGAGTTTTTGGCGTCGCGAGGTCGAGGATCAGCGCCGCAGGTAGGCCGCGACCTCGGACTCCCACCGCAGCGGATCGGTGTTCCACTCCTTGCAATGCCGCGCCCGTTCCCACGGAACGAAGGTGACCAGATCCGGGCGAACTTCGGCAAGCGCCTCGGACGGCCCAACCGGGACGAATTCGTCGTCGCGGCTGTGGATGAGCAGGATCGGGTGGTGCAACTCGGCCGCCCGGGCCACCCAATTGGTCTTGGCCACATCGACGGACTCGTGCACCCCGACAAGGCGCCGTGACCACCGCTTTCCCATGATCGTGCGACTGAGCCCCCCGACGCGCTCGGGCACGCCATGGGCCCGGGCATGGTGGGCCAGGACGTCATTCCAGTCCACGACAGGCCCGTCGAGGATCACCTTGCTGACGACCGACGCGAGCGGGGACCGGGCTAGCAATTGCAGCACGATGGCTCCGCCCATCGACCAGCCAATCAGGGCCACGTCGGTGGCGCCGCGCTCCACGGCATACGCGATGGCCGCCTCGATATCACGCCACTCCGACAGGCCAAGGTTGTAGCGACCGTCCGGTCCGCTGGGTGCGCCTTCGTCATTGCGATAGCTGGGGACCAGGACGGTATGGCGGGCGGCCAGCACCGGTGAGATGGCTCGGACCGTTTCCTCGCGGCGGGCCCCGCGCCCGTGGACGAGGATCGCCCACTGAGAGCCATCGCCCATACCCGGCACGACCCACGCGGGCATCGGCCCGAGATCGCTCAGGACGTGGACATGTTGGGTGGCGAGGCCGAGGCTGATCTCCGGTGGGGCGTAGTAGTAATAGCCATTCCAGCGCGCAGGGCCGGGCCGCAAGATGCCGTAATCGCGCGAGATGATCCGCCGCCGGACGGTCTTGGCGGTGGTGTCGTGCTCGAGGATCTCGCCCACGCGCAGGTGCCCGCGTCCGCCTTCCAGCCACACGCCATACCTGCCCGGCACGACCGCCTCCGGGCTCTCGGCGAAGACCACATCGTCGACGCCGGTCTCGAGCAGTTCGACGTCATCGGGGCGGCGGCGGTCCGGGGTGAGCACTCGACGCGCGAAGTAGGCCGCAGCGGTCAAGGAGGCCGCTGCGGTGCCGGCGGCCGCCGAACTGCCCACCGCCGCAGCCCCGATCGCCGCCTTGACGGCCACTGCCTTCCTGCTCACCGAGTCATCGTCTCAGGTTCTCGCGCTCACCCCGGTCGTCGTTGCTGAGGTGACGACCACAATGGGGCGTATGCCCCCCGCTCCCCCGCCATCGCCCCGGCGCCTCGGCGTCGTGCTGGCCGCGGGCGCCGGACGGCGCTTCGGTGGCCCGAAGATCTTGGCGGCCGATGGCGCCTGGTTGCGCGGGGCGATCGCGGCGCTGGCTGTCGGGGGCTGCGATGCGGTGGCCGTGTGCATGGGTGCTGCCAAGGTGCCGCCGCCGGACGGGGTCATCGCCGTACCCGTGCCGGACTGGTCCGAAGGGATGAGCGCCTCGACGCGAGCGGCGCTCGATCTCGCGCTTGACCTGGAGGTTGACCAGGTCATGCTGCACCTGGTCGACCTGCCCGATGTCGGCCCCGAGATCGTCGCCCGGGTCGCGGGGCGCGCAGGTGCCGGGACAGCGGCGCTGGCGCGGGCGGCATACAACGGGCACGTCGGGCACCCGGTGCTCCTTGGTCGCGACCACTTCGCCGCGATGCGGGCGACCCTGACCGGCGACGCGGGCGGGCGGGCATATCTCGCGGCCGCGCCGCAGTTGCTGCTGGTCGAGTGCGGCGATCTCGCCGGGGGGCGGGACATCGATTGCATGCCAGAATCGGGTGATGGGCACATTGCACAGCGACCGGGAGTATGACGTCACGCGCACCGACGAGCAGTGGCGCGTGCAGTTGAGCCCGCAGGAGTATGCCGTGCTCCGCCAGGCCGGCACCGAGCGGCCATTCACCGGCGAATACACCGACACCAAGACGGTCGGGACCTATGCCTGCCGCGCCTGCGGCGCCGAGCTGTTCACCTCGGACACGAAGTTCGAGAGCCACTGCGGTTGGCCGTCGTTCTACTCGCCGCTGGCGGGTGAGAGCGTGGAGTACATCGAGGACCGCTCGCTCCCCGGCCGCCCGCGCGTTGAAGTCCGCTGCGCCACCTGCGGCTCCCACCTCGGCCACGTCTTCGAGGGCGAGGGCTACGCCACCCCCACCGACCAGCGCTACTGCATCAACTCCATCAGCCTCACCCTGCGCCCAGCTGAGTAAGCTCATTTTTCTCCGGATGCCGAAAGTGTGCGGTTGACCCTGCTTTAGAGCAGGGGCAAAGCGCAGACTTCTGGCGGTAAGCAGCGGCGCGGCGGGTTAGGCGTGGGCTAGGCGGCCATGGCCAGCGCCGCGCGCACCTTGGCAATCAAGACTTCAGGATTCATCAAGTCAGCCCACGTAAGGCGGACCACGACATAACCAAGTCGGCGAATCGCGTCCTCGCGACGCTTCTCATCCCATAGAACCTGAGGGTCTCCCGACGCGTACTTCAGCCGACCGTCGACTTCCACGACGACATTCGTGCCCGGAATGAGGAAGTCGACTCTGGCGACGAAAGTGCCGTTCGGGTCGTAAAGCCGGACCTGAGGCTCGACCAGGATCCCGTGCATGGCGAAGCTCACGCCCGCCAGGGATTCGGCCACAGACTCGCGCCGACCATCCATCAACCCGGTCATAGATCTTGCTCGGCTGCCCTTCGGCCAGTTCTCGACCCGCTGGGCAGCGATCTGTATGTCCTCGGGTGTCGCGAGGCGGGCGTGCATTGCGGCGTCCGCACTAACGACGCCAGCCTGAACACCTGAATCGAGCGCATGCTGGACGAGCGCATCGGCGACCCCGACCGTCGGCCCCAGCTCGCTGACCGACGGCTGCGAACCGCGATTGGGACGAATCCACAGAAATGTCGCGCCTCGGGACCGGTCGGGAGGCCGCACCAGCCGCGGTCGCGTCAGATCGGCACCCCAAACGGGCAGGTCCCGAGCGATCAGGGCGGATGCACCGGTCAGCAGAGCATCGGGATACATCAAGAGCCCGCCGACGCTCAAATGCCGATGCCAGGCGAGTTCGCTTTGGTCGACGAGGGCCGGAACGGCATACAGACCCCGCCCTGGGTGCAAGAGCTGCTTGGCGGCCACCAATCTCGCAAGTGCCCATGACGCATAACCAGCGCGATTGGCTTGTTCTGTGGTGAGCATGCCGTGCTGGCAGCGGGCTAGGTCGAGCAGGTGGGTTCCGAGTTCCAGGTTCATGCCATCGAGCCTTGCGCCCGGGCCGCCCCATCACCAGGGGGTTCGAGAATCTGTGGATCAGCCCGTTTTGGGGGCTCATCGAACTTGAGCGGGCAACTCGTTGGTCCCAGCTGTAGCTCGTCGGTGTTGACGAGTGCAG
>NZ_BAAAPO010000002.1:0-812 GCF_039531185.1 Nostocoides veronense | reverse complement strand
CGACCGCATGCCGGCCGCGGAGACACTCTGAAATGAACACCGGAAACACCGTTCATCGGATAGACCCCCCCGGCCGGAACTGACCCACACATACGTCAGGAGAGATTCCCTAACTGGTTGTCAAGGTGGTGGAGGGTGGATTCTTCGGGCAGGGGTGATCGCCGAGGGGCCCTGGTGTGACGGGCCCTCGCTCGCTTTGGAGTGGGGGTCAGCGGGTGAGCTTGGAGCGGTGCGTGGCCGCGCTGCGTGCTCGGGCTCGGGCCCGGACCTCGGGTGGGACGGCGTGGGTTCGGGCGATCTCCTTGGCCCGGACTCGGGTCAGCGGGGTGCCGTCGATGTCGCGGAGCTGGTAGGGCTGGTCGCGGTGCAGGACCGTCCAGGTGCGTTCGATCAGCTTGCGCGCGACGGCGACGGTGGCCTTGGTGTGGCTGTGGCCGCGGTCGACCATCAGGTGCCGATAGAACGCGGCCAGCTGAGGGTCGACCCGTCGGGCGCCGCCGGCGGCTTGATAGAACGCCAGGCGCAGCACGGCCGGGCCTTCCTTGGTGATCGCCCTCGAGGGCTGGACCACGGTCCCGGAGGACCAGGTGGAGGGGTTCATCCCGACGTAGGACGCGGCCGCTTTGGCGGTGGTGAACGCGCCGCCGTCGCCGAGGAACGCGCGTACGGCGGGTGCGGTCATCGGGCCCATCCCGGGCACCGACAGCAGGAGCGGGTCGTCACCGTACAGGTGGGCCCAGTAGCGCGTGGCCTGGGCGGTCGCTCGGGCGATCCGCTGGTCGGCCTCGGCCATGTCGTGCAGGTGCTCGGCG
>NZ_BAAAPO010000001.1:14949-126940 GCF_039531185.1 Nostocoides veronense | reverse complement strand
TCAGGCACGCCGCCAACCTGTGGGCTGATTTCCCAGCCAGATGCCGATCTAAGTCAGACGCATAGCAGGGGACCTACTGGGTCATGGCGGCCGTGGAGGCACTCGAGCACCGCGTGCTGCTTTACAAGTCGACAGACCTGAAGAACTGGACCTACCTGAGTGACTTCGGCCCCGCGAATGCCGTTGGCGGGCAATGGGAATGCCCAGACCTCTTCCAGCTCGGAGTGCAGGGCACATCGACGCGCAAGTGGGTCATGGTCGTCAACATCAATCCCGGCGCGGTCAACGGCGGGAGCGGCGGGCAGTACTTCGTCGGTGATTTCGACGGCGAGCGCTTCACCTCCGAGACCACCGTGACGGCGGATTCCCTACCGCCGGGCCGCTCGTTCGCCGACTTCAACGACGGCAGCTATGGCGACTGGACGGTTGAGAACGAGCCGGGCAACTGGAAGAACGGTCCGTGGGGCTCCGCGCCCGCGACTGGCACCCTCGATGGCCAGAACCCCGTGAGTGGGTTCATCGGCAATGGCCTGGTCAACGGCTTCCTGGACCACGACTGGCCGTTGGGGAAGATGACGTCTCCGGAATTCACGGTCGATTCGGCATACCTCAACTTCCTGGTCGGCGGCGGCAACCACCCGCACGTTCCGGGCGGGCAGTTGGCCAATGACCCGCCGGCGGGCACGCTGCTGTGGGACGGTTTCGAGTTCCCCGACGGCACCTCCCTTGCGGACACCGGCTGGTCCATGACCGGCGATTTCGCCACCGAGCCATGGCGCAATCCCTCGACCGCAGGCGGCGACTATTACATCGGTCGCAAGCGCATCAACAGTTGGGAGGGCGGGCCGCGCGGCGACGACAACCAGGGCACGATGACCTCACCCGCTTTCGAGGTCACCGGCGACCATCTGAGCATGCTCGTGGGAGGCGGCAAGCGCACTGACGGCAGTCTCGAGGTGCAATTGCTGGTCGACGGCGAGGTCGTTCGCCGACTGACCGGCCCTGAGGGTGGGTCCTTGAACTGGCAGTCCTGGGATGTGTCGGATCTGCGCGGGCGTCAGGCGCAGCTTCGGGTGTGGGACAAGACGGGCGGCGGTTGGGGGCATTTGACCCTCGACCATGTGGTCATGGGCGAGGTAGCCGCCACGCCGCGCTCCGATGAGACGGCGGTCAATCTCGTCGTCGACGGGGAAGTCGTCGCGAGCGCGACTGGCGCGAACAGCGAGTACCTCGACTGGCAGTCCTTCGATCTGCGGCCATTCGCCGGCAAGACCGCTCACCTTGAGATCGTCGACAACAACCGTTTCGGTTGGGGCCACATCCTGGCCGACGAGTTCCGGTTCGGCGACAGTCCGGCGCCCTCGCGTGCCGAGAGCTACGACTGGCTCGACTATGGCCGGGACTACTACGCCGCCGTCTCGTGGAATGACGTCCCCGCTGGAAAGCGGGTGATGATCGGCTGGATGAACAACTGGGACTACGCCAACGACATCCCGACCTCGCCGTGGCGCAGCGCCATGTCGCTGCCGCGCAATGTCTGGCTCGCCAAGACCCCAGCCGGGCCGCGCATCGTTTCTCGCGTCGTTCCGCAGGCCGGTGACCTGGCCCTCTCCGGGCAGGCGTATGCCGCTGCGGCACAGTCTTTCTCGGGTCCCGTGGTGCTGCCGAAGCGGACCGGCCTGGCCCGCATCGATGCGGTCCTGCGCCCGGGCACCGCGAACAAGCTTGGGCTGACCGTGCACGCGTCGGCGGACGGTTCGGAGCGCACAGTGATCGGCTATGACGTGAGCACCGGACGGCTCTACGTCGACCGGACCAAGAGCGGCAAGGTCGACTTCAACGGCTCCTTCCCGTCGATCGATGATGCCCGGGTCGCGTTGGTCAACGGCAAGCTGACGCTGAGCATCTACCTCGATCGCTCGTCCGTGGAGGTCTTCGCCCAGGGTGGCAGGACCACGATCACCGATCAGGTCTTCCCGTCTGCTGGCAGCGACCGGATCGGCATCTTCGCCGAGGGCGGCTCGGCTCGCCTCGACTCCCTGACGATCACGCCGCTGGCGCCGTCGATGTTCGTGAGCGGGGGCTAGGTGTAGGTTTCCCGCCCGATGCCAGAAACCCTTTGTTTGTGCCGGAAAGAATCTGACACAAACAAAGGGTTTCTGGCACCGGGAGGAAAACCTGTGACGGGTGTGACGTGACCCGGGTGTGACGTGACCCGGGCGGAGGCGTCAGTCGGTGCCGAACTCCATGGCGGCGGCGTCGAGGGCGTCGTCGGCGGAGGCGTCGACGGAGGTGTTCTCGGCGATCTGGGCGGCGCCGCCGGACTCCAGCCTGCCGACCAGCACCTGGTGGCCGCCGGAGAGCTGGCCCTGGGCGGCATACAACTCCAACTTGGCGCGGGAGTCGGCGATATCGAGATTGCGCATCGTCAGCTGGCCGATCCGGTCCACCGGACCGAAAGCCGCGTCCTCGACTCGCTCCATCGACAGCTTGTCCGGGTGGTAGCTGAAGTTCTCGCCGCGGGTGTCGACGATCGTGTAGTCATCGCCGCGCCGCAGGCGCAGCGTGACCTGGCCGGTGATCGCGGAGGCGACCCACCGCTGCAGCGATTCGCGCAGCATCAGCGACTGCGGGTCGAGCCAGCGGCCCTCATACAGCAGCCGTCCGAGGCGGCGGCCCTCGGCGTGGTAGTTCGCGACGGTGTCCTCGTTGTGCACGGCATTCAGGAGCCGCTCGTATGCCGCGTGCAGCAGCGCCATCCCCGGCGCCTCATAGATTCCGCGCGACTTGGCCTCGATGATGCGGTTCTCAATCTGGTCGGACATGCCGAGCCCGTGGCGGCCGCCGATGGCGTTGGCCTCCATGACGAGGTCCACCGGCGACAGGTCGCGCCCATTGATCGCGACCGGCCGGCCCTGCACGAAGGTGATCGTCACGTCCTCGGCATCGATAGCGACCGACGGGTCCCAGTGCTTGACGCCCATGATCGGCTCCACCGTTTCCAGCGAAACATCAAGGTGCTCAAGGGTTTTGGCCTCGTGCGTGGCGCCCCAGATGTTGGCGTCCGTGGAGTAGGCCTTCTCCTGGCTGTCGCGATAAGGCAGCTTGCGCTCGGTCAGCCAAGCGCTCATCTCGTGCCGCCCGCCCAACTCGGAGACGAACTCTGCGTCCAGCCACGGCTTGTAGATCCGCAGCGCCGGATTCGCGAGCAGCCCGTAGCGGTAAAACCGCTCGATGTCATTGCCCTTGAAGGTCGACCCGTCGCCCCAGATGAAGACCTGGTCCTCGTGCATCGCGCGCACCAGCAGGGTGCCAGTCACCGCGCGCCCGATCGGGGTGGTGTTGAAGTAGGTCTTGCCGCCGCTGCGGATATGGAAGGCGCCGCACGCGATCGCCGACAACCCCTCCTCGACCAGCGCGCTGCGGCAGTCGACGAGCCGCGAGATCTCGGCGCCGTACTGCCCCGCGCGCCCCGGCACGGTGTCGATCTCCGGCTCGTCATATTGCCCGAGATCGGCGGTATAGGTGCACGGGATCGCGCCCTTCTCGCGCATCCAGGCCACCGCTACCGAGGTGTCGAGGCCGCCGGAGAAGGCGATGCCGACGCGCTCGCCCACGGGAAGTGAAGTCAGGACTTTGGACACGGCGCCCAGCCTAATGAGCCCCACGTATGCCGTGCGCCCACCGTCCGGATGGTGCGCGGGTCGGCGACAATGGCGGCGTGGACGTCTACGCCGACCTCGCCGCGGAGGAGGAGCAGCTCGCCGCCCTGCTCGATGCGCTGCCCCCGGAAGACTGGCGCGCCCCGTCGCGATGCGCGGGCTGGACGGTGACCGATGTGGTGCTGCACCTGGCGCAGTGCGAGGAGGCCGTCGTCGGCGCGGTCACCGGCGGCACGGCATACGCCCCCGTCGACTGGACCCGGCTCGGCAACACGGTGGAGACGGCGATGGACGCCTATGTCGAGACCGAGCGCGCCGACGCCCAGAGCGTGCGGCGGCGGTGGGAGTCGGCGCGGGTGGCCGCCCTCGGTGCCCTGCGCGCCGCCGATCCGAAGCGGAAGGTGCAGTGGGTGACCAATCTGCTGAGGCCGACGACGCTGGCGACGACCCGCCTGGCCGAACACTGGGCGCACGCGCTCGACATCGCCGAGCCGCTGGGGCGCGACCATCCCGACACGGCCCGCCTGCGGCACATCCTGTGGCTCGCGCACGCGACGCTGCCCTACGCCTGCGCTGTCGACGGCCGGGCCGCCCCGGTGGTCCGGATCGAGGCCACGGGACCCGTGGGCGAGCACTGGGCGATCTCCCCTGAGGACGCCGACGTGGTCCTCTCCGGCGGTGCCGGCGAGCTGTGCCGTATCGGGGCGCGCCGGCTCGACCCCGCCGCCTCCTCGGTGACCGCGTCCGGCCCCGGCGGCGCCGAGGTCCTCTCGCTCCTGCGCACCTTCGCCGTCTGATGGCGCCGAGTCGGGGGCTGCCCGTCGATCCCGCGCCTCCGCCGACCCGGGCGGCCAGGGTGGTGGCCCACCGCGGAGCGAGCGGATATCTGCCCGAACACACCCTGGCGGCCTATGAACTCGGCATCCGGCTCGGCGCGGACGCCTTCGAGATCGACGTCGTGCCGACGGCCGACGGGCATCTGATCGCCCGGCACGAGAACGAGCTGTCCGGATCGACCGATGTCGCGCAGCGGCGACGGTTCGCCGATCGCCGCACCACCACCGTGATCGACGGGGTGACGCACACCGGATGGTTCGCCGAGGACTTCACCCTCGCCGAGGTGCGCGAGTTGCGGGCGCGCCAACCCCTGCCGGGGCTGCGCGGCACCGAACACGACGGGCGGTACGACGTGCCGGCCCTCCCCGAGATCCTTTCTCTGCGAGCGAGATTGGCCGAGGAAATGGATCGTGAGGTGGGCCTCGCCCTCGAGGTCAAGTCGCCGGTGCACTTCGCCGCGATCGGTCACGCCGTCGAGGAGCGGCTGATCGCCGACCTCGAGGCCGCCGGCGGATCGGGGCCGGACTCCCCGGTCGAGATCATGAGCTTCGACCTGGCCCATTTGCGTGACCTACGCCGCCGCGGGATCAAGAACCGGATGGTCTTCCTCGTCGAGGAGGACTCCGAGCGGGTGGTGCCGGGCGAGGACGGCGCCACCTACGGCGAGCTGACCACCCCCGCCGGGCTCGCGCGTGTCCGGGACCTCGCCGAGGCGGTCGGGCCCGGCCGCCACGCGCTGTTCACCGGTATGCCGGGTGCTCGGCTCGGCGCGCCGCGGCGGCTCTTCGCGGACGCCAGGGCGGCCGGTCTGCGGTTGGACTGCTGGACCTTCCGCGCCGAGAACGCCTTCCTGCCCGCGGATTTCCGCCTCGGCGACGACCCGGCCACGCTCGGCGACCTGGCCGGCCTCGTCACGGCATACGTCGAGCACGGCCTGGACACCGTCATCACCGACCACTCCGACCGGGTCTTCACGGCCACCCTGGCCGTCGAGTGAGCGCAACACGCCGAGTTCTCACGTGAGAACTCGGCGTGTTGCGCTCACTCGACAGGCCGGGTCGCGGGTGCGCGGTGGCGCCGCGGGAGGGCCCGCCTCGATCAGCGCGTCACGGTCACGGTGACCACGGGGGATTTGCGGTAGTTGCCGGCCGCATCGAGCGCCGCGACCTGGAGGGTGTGCGAACCCACGGCGGCGGTGCGGGTGTCCCAGAGCCATTGCAGGGGCGCTGGTTCGCGACCCCACCTGGACCCCGTCGATCCAGAACTTCACGCGCACGACGCCGACATCGTCGGCGACGGACGTGGTGATCGCCGTGGTGCCGGTGACGGTTGCTCCCGCGACCGGCGCCGTGATGACCGCCCGGGACGGCGCGACGGTGTCCACCTGCAGTTCGAGGGTGTGGACCTCCTCCGCGTTTCCGGCCCTGTCGTAGGCCCGGTAGCGCACGGTGGCACTCGAGCCGATGGAGAGGGGAGAGTCGTAGGTCGTGCCATGACTGATAGTCGGCTCGCTGCCGTCCGTCGTATAGCGGATGACGTCGACCCCCGATCCGGAGTCGAGCGCCGCCAGCCGGACGTTCTGGCCGGACGCCACCCAGGTCGTGGGGCAGGCGGTCCCGCCACAGGTGGCGGTGCTCACCGGCGGCGTGACATCGCTCGCGAGATTGGCGCCGTGACGGTGACGGGGTCCGACGTGGCGGCGTTCCCGTGCGGTCGACCGCGGTCGCGGTGATCGTCGCGGGCCCGTCGGGCAGGGCGGATGAGTCCAGCATCACCTCCCACGGTGCCGAGCTCGTCGTGGCGACGAGCTGTGTGTCGACGGCGAACTGCACATAGGAGATCGCATCGTCGTCGCTCGCCTCGGCGCCGCAGGTCACCTGGCCGTTTAGCACATCGTCCGGCGCCGGCGAGGTCAGCACCACGCTCGGTGGCGTGGTGTCCACGGGGCTGTCGTTGGCCACGGTCACCATGCGGGCCGTCGTGACCGTGACATTCCCCGCGCGGTCGGTGATGCGGGCGTCGATGCCGAGGGTCCGGTCCGGGACCGCCGTCGTGTCCCAGGAAACCGTGTAGGGGGCGCTGGTGGCGGTGCCGACCGGAGTGCCGCCGGCGAAGAACTCGACCTTCGCCACGCCGCCGGCGTCATCGGCCTGTGCCGTCAGGTCGACCGTGCCACGAATCACCGAGTTGTCGGCCGACGACGCGGCCCACCTGGTCGCCAAGATCGAGGCCGTGGCCAAGCAGGTGTATGGCGCGGACGGCGTCGACATCGCACCCCCGGCAGCGAAGGCGCTGGCGGAGTATGAGCGGCTCGGGTTCGGTGGCCTGCCCGTCGTCATCGCCAAGACCAACCTGTCGATCTCACACGATCCGGCGCTGCTCGGCGCGCCGACCGGCTGGCGGCTACCGGTGCGCGAGGTCCGCGCCGCCGCGGGCGCCGGCTATGTCTATGCCATCTGCGGTGACATGCGCACCATGCCTGGCCTGTCCAGCCACCCGAACGCCGAGAAGATCGACCTCGTGGACGGGGAGATCACCGGACTGAGCTGACCTCGACACCAGATCGCCGGGTCGACACCCGTTGCAGGGGGTGTCAACCAGGCGATCTGGTGTCGAGGTGACGATCTGGTGTCAGGCTCCGTCGACGGCGGTCGCGAGCTCGCGCAGGCGCGGCAGGGCGCGCTCGGTGAGCAGGTCGGCGCGACGCTGGGGATCCACGGCCAGGCTGTCCTTCCACAGCGACCGTCCTGCCATGGCGCCGGCGCAGCCATTGGCGACGGCGGTGCGCACCTGCTCGATGAAGGTCTCGTGATCCACGCCCGCGGAGAGCACCGCCCACGGCACGCCCGCGGCCGCCTCGGTGACCGCGGCGCACGCCTCGGCCGATCCCGGGTAGGGCAGCTTGAGCACCTTGGCGCCGCACTCGACGCTCAGCCGGGCGACATCGGCGATGAAGCCGGGGAAGGCGGCTGTGTAGTCCTCCTCGCTCTCGCCCTCGAGGCCATAGGTGAGGATCTCGACGATCAGCAACACGCCCTCGGCCGCGCACGCAGCCGTCAGGTCCCGGATCTCTTGCCCCACACGGGAATCGGCGTCCTGCCGGTCGGGCCGGACATACCACAGCATCTTCGCCGCATCGCCGCCGAGGTCGCGCACCGTCCGGGGCGTCACCCCCTCGACGAGGCGGGTGAACCGCAGCCCGTCGACCGTCTCATACCCGGACTGGTCCATCCCGACGACCAGCGCCGAGCCTCGGGCGAGCACCCCGTCGTCCACGACAGCGGGCAGAGCCACCTGGGGGTCGAGCAGGATCGCCGGTGCATCGTTGCCGAGGTGGCGCACCAGGTCGGCCTTGGCGTCGACGAGCTGCTCCGTGGTCACCGAGTCCGCCCCCGCAGGTGCGTCGGCCATGACCGCCTTCATACTGTTGCGTTGGTCGGCGGCGACGATGAGCATGTGCCCGGCAGGGGTCGAGATCCGTTGCAGGGCACGGCGTTCGATGGTGGTCATGGTGGTCATGGGATTCTCCTGTCAGAGGGTGGTATGCGGTGTGCGCGCCGGTGGCGGCGCGGTCTGGTCGGTGAGTAGTCGGGCGGCGATCCGGGCGGCGCCGTACGCCGTGTCCTCACCCCGCGTGGACACCTCCAGGCCGGGAAGCACCTGGGACCGGGCCCGGCGGACGCTGGCCATGCCGGCCCAGCCGCCGGTGAGGATTGTGGAGCGAGCCGGCGGTATGACGCCGTCCAGCACCTCGACGAGGCGGACGATCTCGTCGTTGCCGTGTCGCAGAACGGCATTGAAGAGCTCGGCTGGCGTGGCACCGTCGCCGCGCACCGTCAGCGACAGGACGCCGTCGTCGTTGCGAGCGCCGCGCACCTCGATAGCGTCCCGTGGCAGGAGGCCTTCCAGCGGGATGGCACATGCGGCCGCATCGAGGGTGTCCCGGCCCGCACGGTCGGAAATGCCCGCCAGTTGCAGCGCCCGGCGCATCAACAGGCCGGTCTTCACGCCGGCGACGACGGCATACTGCCCCGGCACGATATGCCGCACGCAGTTGATCAGATAGCCGGCGAGGTGGGCGCGCGCGGCATACGGGATCGGCTCGTCCAGCACGCGCAGCAGCACTTCGGCGGTGCCCATCGACACCAGATAGCGGTCCGGGTCGAGGCCCCCGCCGGCCACAGTGGACACCAGGTGGTCATGTCCGGCGACGGTCAACCGCGCCCCGGCGAACATCGGCGGGGCCCACGCGGCCGCCACTGCGCCGGTGTCGGTGCCCGAGGTCACCATCGGCGGCAGGAAGTCGTCACCCACCCCGAGATGGTCGGCGAGCTCCCACCACAACTGCCCCGAATCCTGATCCAGCAGACCGGTTCTCGAGGCCAACGACAGCTCGCCGGCGGATGTGCCACCGAGGGCCAGCGCGACATACTCGGGCAGGTTGAACCACCGGCATCCGGTCAGGGGGACGCCGTTGTCACGCAGGTGCAGCAGTTTGACCGCCGAGACCTGGACCCCCAGCGGCAGACCGGTCCGCCCCGCGAAGTCGCCGCGCAGCGTCTCCGGCAGTGCGGCGACCTGCTCCGCGCCCCGCGGATCGAACCAGGCGATGCCCGCGGATCGTGGACTGCCCTGCGAGTCCACGAGCACACCGGTTTCGCCCATGCCCGAGATGGCCAGCGCCTCGACCCGGCCGCAGCCCGGGCGATCGTCGAGCCGCGAGGCCGCTTCGTCGAGGAGACCGGCCAGGGTGTCGAGGAGGGCCCGGGGCTCGAGCTCCGTTGTGCCACCCGGGCCGTGCTGCCAGGGGGTCGGCCGCTGCAGCGCGAGGAGCTGCGTTCCCGCCTCGTCGGTCACCAGGATCTTGACGCCGGTGCTGCCGAGGTCGAGACCGGCGACCCATCTCGACGAGGCCGGCGCTGACTGGGTCATGACCTACCTCCCGTGATGGTCGAGTCGAGACGTGCCGTCATCATCCCGGGCACCGGCGCCGGGTGGGCGTGCCGCGCGAAGCGGAGCACCCACCCGGATCGGGCCGTTCAGTGGGTCGTCAGCACTTGGACTGGTAGATGGCAGGGTTGCCGTCGACGTTCTCCTTGGTGATGACACTGAAGCCGGTCTGCACCAGCGGCGGCACGGTGCCGCCGTCGAGCGCGGTCACGGCGGCGTCGAGGCCGTACTGACCGATGGTCGCCGGCTGCTGCGCCACCAGGGCCTGGACGGTGCCCTCGTTGAGCGCCTTGACCTGGTTGGGGCCGGCGTCGAAGCCGACGACGCTCACGGCGCCCGCCTTGCCGGCCTGGCGCAGACCGGTCGCCGTGCCCTCGGCGGCGAAGAGGTTGGCCGCGAAGACGCCGACGATGTCGGGGTCCTTCTGCAGCTGCGCGCTGATGAGCTGGGCAGCGGTCGCCGGGTCGTTGTGCGAATACTGCACGCCGACATACTCGAACTTCGAGTCGGTCTTGACGGCCTCCTCGAAGCCCTTGACACGAGCGTCGACCGTCGAGATGCCGGGGTCGGTCGACATGACCATGACCTTGCCGCCCTCGGGCTTGAGCTGCTGGATCGCCTCGAAGGCCGCCTTCCCGCCACCGAGGTTGTCCGAGGCGATGCCGGTGACGGCGATCGACGGGTCGTTCAAGGTGGTGTCGACGAGGACGATCTTGGTCCCGGCGGCGGCCGCCGCGGCGAGCGGCGTCTGCATCGCGGTCACGTCGGTCGGGGCGATGAGGATGGCGTCCGGCTTGCCCGCGGCGACCGAGTCGACGATGGGCTTCTGCAGGGTCGGGTCGAACTTCTGCGGGCCCTGGGTGTTGACCGTGACGCCGAGCTTCTCGGCCTCGGCCTCGATGCCGCACTGCATGGAGATATAGAACTCGTCGCCGGCGACGCCCTGGATGAAGGAGATGTTGTAGTTCTTCGATGCCTTGGCGGGCGCGGTGATCGAGCTGGCGGCACCACCGGTGTCGCCGGAGGCGGATGCCGACGCGGACGTCGAAGCGGAGGCGGACGCGGAGGTGCCACCACCGGCGCTCACAGTGACCGTCTCGGCCGGCTTGCTATTGCTGCAACCGGCCGCGGTGGCGAGGGCTAGGAGTGCGACGGCTCCTGCGGAGGTGCTGGCGCTGAAGCGCTTCATAGGGGTTATTCCTTTCACTTGTTCCGGCGCAGGAGTGCGCCCAGCCGGGAGGTGGATTTGGCGCCACGCAGGGCGGCGGCTCGGCGGGACTGGTCGATATAGACGGCGGCCACGAGGACGGTGCCGACGGCGACGCCCTGCCAGAACGGCTGGACGCCGATGATGACGAAGCCGGCCTGCAGGACGGCGGGGATGAACAGACCGACGATGGTGCCGAAGATCGAGCCCTCGCCACCGAAGATCGAGGTACCGCCGATGACGACTGCCGCGATGACATTGAGGTTGGTCAGCGACTGGCCGGCGATCGTCGTGGTGCCGAACTGCGCCAGCGACATCATCGCGGCAAAGCCCGCGAGCAAGCCGGAGAGCGCATAGATGGCGATGAGGTGCCGGTCGACCTTGACGCCGACCCGACGCGCGGCCTCCTCATTGGACCCGACGGCATACGTGTAGCGACCGAACTTGGTGCGGTGCAACAAGATCCCGCCCAGGATCAGCACGATGAGGGCGATGAAGGGCAGCGTCGGGATGCCGGCGATCTTGATATAGGTGTTGAAGTCCGTCAGCGCCTCGGGCACCGAGCGCACGTCGATGCCGTCGGTGATCACCTGGGCCAGGCCCAGGGCGACCGACAAGGTGCCCAGGGTGACGATGAGCGCGGGGATCTTCGCCTTGGCGACCAGGACCCCGTTGAGGGCGCCCCAGAGCACGCCACAGACAAGAGCGGACAGTATGCCGACCAGGGCCGTGCCCCAGCCCTGCCCACCGACCGCTTCCATCACCTTGGCGGCGACCACGCTGGAGAAGACGAGCACGGAGCCGATCGACAGGTCGATGCCGGAGGTGATGATGACGAAGGTCATCCCGACCCCGAGCACCGCCCATACGGCGACGTTCTGGGAGATGAGCGAGAAGTTCGACGCCGAGAGGAATTTGTTGCCCGCGACGATCGAGAAGAAGGCGACGATCGCCAGCAGGACCCCGAGGATCCACACCGACTGGGTGTTGGCCAGGCGCTTGCCGAGCGTGCCGGACCCCTCGGACGGATCGACGACGGCGACATCGTCGGGCTGGGTGACGACACTCATGCCGCGTCCCCCTTCTTGTCCAGGGCGCCGGTCATGGCGCCGACGAGTTGTTCGACGCTCGTGTCGGCCGCGTTGTAGGTGGCGACGCGCGTCCCCAGGCGCAGCACCTGCACCCGGTCGGCGACCTCGAGCACGTGCGGCATCGAGTGCGAGATCAAGACCACGGCGATGCCCTTGTCGCGCACTCGCTTGATGCTGTCGAGGACGTTCTGGGTCTGCACGACACCGAGGGCCGCGGTGGGCTCGTCGAGGAAGACGATCTTGTCGGCCCAGCTGATCGCCCGGGCGATGGCGACCTGCTGTCGCTGGCCACCCGACATCGAGCCGATGGGGGCGGTCATCGACCGCACCGTGCCCCCGAGCTCGGCGAAGCTGTTCCGTGCGGCCTCGGTCATGGACTTCTCGTCCATGAACCCGAGCTTGCCGAGGATGCCTTTGCGGGGGATCTCCCGCCCGAGGTACATGTTCTGGACCGGGTTCAGGTGCGGGGCGAGAGCCAGGTCCTGATAGACGACCTCCATGCCCAGCGCCGTCGCTTCTTGCGGAGTGTTGATCGACACCGGTCGGCCCTCGAACAAGATCTCTCCGGAGTCCAGGGCGAGGTTGCCGGTCAGTGCCTTGACGAGCGTGGACTTGCCCGCGCCGTTGTCGCCGATGATCGCGACGACTTCGCCGGGTGCGATATCGAAATCACAGTCGATCAAGGCCCGGACGTGGCCGAAGCTGCGCGACAGTTGTCGCGCTTCGAGTATGGGTTGCGTCATTGCTAACCACCTGTGCGTTGATGGGCTGGTCGCCCGGGGTGTGGTGATGGGCTCGCTGGTGGGCGCGCCCGGTAGCGCGGCGTCAGGGGTGGATGACGACCTTGTGCGCGGAGCGATCGTTGGCCACGGCGTCGAGAGCCTCGGCGTACTGATCGAGCGAGAAGCGGTGGGTGATGATGCCGTCGGTGCGCACCCGCCCGGCGCGCAGCGCATTGATCGCTGCGCCGAAGGACGTGATCTCCGCAAACGATCCCTTGATGGTGATCTCGCGGCGGAAGACGTCGAAGGGGTGGAAGCTGACAGTCTCCTCGGCGGTGGTCACGCCGTAGACGAGGACCGTGCCCCCGTTGCGGGTGAGGGGGACACAGATGTCGAAGACATCGGTGGAGCCGGTGGCCTCGATGACATAGTCATAGCCGTCGGCACCGGATGCCTCGAGCAGGGCGGCCTTGTTGGCCTCCATGTCGCCGCGGTCGATGAGGACGGTCTTGTCGATCCCGAGCGCGGTCGCGGTGTCCAGTTTGTATGCCGTCGGCGCCGCCACGGTGACCGACGTGGCTCCTCCTGACTTGATGAGCTGCGCCAGGAGGAGTCCGGTCGGGCCGGCTCCGAAGACGAGCGCAGAGCCACCCGGGCGCATCGCCAGACTCTCCAGGCCGTGCATGGCGCAGGCAGCGGGCTCGGTGAACACCGCAGTGTCGGGTTCGATGCCATCGACCGAGAAGACGAGATCCTCTCGGACAGTGACGAATTCGGCGAAGAATCCCGGGAAGTTGCTCCCCAGCCCCTTGAGATTGGGGCACAGGATGAGCCGGCCGGCAAGGCAGTAGTCGCAGTTGCCGCAGTGCACATTGGGGTTGACCGTCACCTGCTCGCCGACCACGACTCGGGTCACGCCTTCACCGATCTCGTCGACCGTGCCGACGAGTTCGTGGCCCGGGATCAACGGAAAGACCGCGTTGAAGTCACCGTGGTGGATGTGCAGGTCCGTTCCGCAGATGCCGACCTGGATGACCTTGATGCGCACTTCCCCAGGCCCGACCGACGGCACGTCGATGTCCCGCACCGCATAGACCTCAGGTGCGTCGTAGACGACTGCTTTCATGGCAACTCCTGCCTGTCACGAATGTCGGGCGGCGACCTGCGATCGACGACGATGTGGTCGTCGTCGACCGGCCCGATAGCCCGAGACTAGAGCACTGAGTGGCGATGTGTCACCGGTGACATACAAGTTTTTTTCGAAAGATGTGTCACCGGTGTCATGCGAGGGGGGTGCCACGGCTCGCCCATCCCCGGGGGTGGTGGCGATCAGATATCCAGCCGGCAGGACTCCCGCTCGATGAGGTGAACCGGGAGCACCGTGCGGCGGCGCATCCGCTTGTCCGGATCGGCGATGCGCGCGAAGAGCCTCTCGGCGGCGAAGGCACCGAGCGCGCTCGCGTTTTGATCGATGACGGTGACCGGTGGCGTGAGAGCGTCGGCGAGCGGGAAGTCGCCGAAGCTCACGACCGCCAGCCTGGGACCCGCTGCATTGGCGAGTGCCGGGATCAGGCGAAGAGTGCACCGAGCGTTCGAGGAGAAGATCGCCGTCGGGGGCCGGGACAGGGCACCGACCCCGCGAACCGCTTCTGCCGCCGAGCCCGCATCGGTGACCTCGGCACGCACGAGGTCGTCGTCGCGCGGGATGCCGGCGTCGTCGAGCGCTGCCAAGTAGCCCTCGAGCCGTTTTGCCGTGGTGGTGACAGTCGGGGGGTCGCCGAAGAAGGCGACCCGTCGATGCCCGTGGCCGATCAGGTGTGTGGTGGCCTCATAGGCTCCCCCGCGGTCGTCCTCGATCACGCTGTCGGCGGTGATCCGCCCTGGTGACCGGTCGACGAAGACGACCGGCGTCCGCAGCAGCCACGACTTCAGATAGGACTGGTCCGTTGAGACCGGGCACGCGATCAGGCCGAGCACCTGCCGTTGGAGCAACGTTTCGACAGCTGCCTGCTCGCGACTCCCGTCATAGCCCAAGCTCGTGACGATGACCGCGATATTTCGTTGGCGCGCGACGGATTCCACCGCTTGCACGATCTCCGCGAAATAGGGATCGGCGATGTCCGGCACCGCGACTCCGACCGCTGCATCGCGTCCTGCGCGAAAAGTGACCGCCAGCAGGTTGGGGACGTAGTTCAGCTCGTCGACGGCAGCGAGGACGCGGGCGCGGGCGTCCTCGGAGGCGTAGCCCTCGCCGCGCAACACCCGCGAGACGGTCTTGGCGCTCACGCCCGCGCGCGCAGCGACCTCCCGCATCGTGCTCATCGTCGCCTCCGGTCCTGGTGTCGCGCCGAGACTATGCCAGCAGCACCTCTCCCAGCACGTCCTGCGCGATCTTCGCGGGCGTCCGGCGTGCGTCGACCGCCACGTGAGCCACCGCGGGGGGCTCGAGGTCGAGCGCCGCCACCCACTCCGGGTCGACCTTCGCCAGGTCCCGGCCCGCGCCGCGGCCACGGATTCGCCGGGCCACCTCCTCGGCGTCGATCCGCAACCAGATCAATATCGCTCGGCCACCCGCTTCCGCCATCCGCAACCGGGCGGTCTCCCAGGCAGCGGGATCGCGACGCTCACGCGTGAAGGGCGCGACCAGGACCACATCCGTCCCGACGCGAAGGGAGTCGAGGGCGAGCGCCTCGATCGCGGCATACCGCGCATCCCGGGTGGCTCGTGCGAGCCGCGGATCGTCTAGATCGTGCACGCCGAGAAGGTCACCGACGACCGCGGTCATGGTCTCGGTGGCGGTGTCCAGATCGATCAGCGCGCCGCGCAGGCGCCTGGCCAGTTCGGCCCCCACAGTGGATTTGCCGGACCCCGGGGCACCGGTGACGAACAGGGCGAGCGACATACGGTCAGTATGCGCAGCGGGTCGGGTCACACACACCTTCTTGCCGCGGCGTCACTCGATCACCGCATCGGCACCCGGGGCGAGTGGCTACCTTCCCGAGCACACGCTCGCGGCCTATGAACTCGGCATTCGCCTCGGCGTCGACGCTTTCGAGATCGACGTCGTCCCGACCGCAGACGGCCAACTCGTCGCGCGCCATGAGAACGACCTAACCGGCTCGACGGATGTTGCCGCGCACCCCGAGTTCGCCGCGCGGCGCACCACAAAAATGATCGAGGGGGTCCGGCATACGGGCTGGTTCACCGAGGACTTCACCCTCGCCGAGATCGGCACGCTGCGCGCTCGCGAGCCGCTCCCCGCCCTGCGCTCAACCGAGCACGATGGGCAGTATGCCGTCCCCGCCCTCCCCGAAATCCTCACTCTCCGAGCCCAATTGGCGCAGGAAATGGGTCGCCCAGTCGGTCTGAAGCTCGAGGTGAAGTCTCCGGTTCACTTCGCGGGCATTGGCCATGCTGTCGAGGACCTGCTGCTCCGGGACCTCGCCGCGGCGGGCATGCTCGGCCGGGAATCGCCGGTCGAGATCATGACCTTCGACCTGCACCACCTGCGCCCGCTGCGTGAGCGTGGCGTCGAAAACGGCATGGTTTTCCTCGTCGAAGAAGACCCGTCGCGCCCCGTGCCCGGCGAGGCCGGCGCGACCTATGGCGACCTGACCACCCCCGCGGGTCTGGCCCGGGTCCGGGAGACCGCCCAGGCTCTGGGGCCCGGTCGCCACGCCCTCTTCACGGGTATGCCGGGCACCCCCCTCGGCGAGCCCCGTCGCCTCTTCACCGACGCCAAAGCCGCGGGTCTGCGGCTCGACTGCTGGACCTTTCGCGCCGAAAACATTTTCCTACCAACAGATTTCACGCGCGGAGACGACCCAGCCGGGCTGGGTGACATGGCCGGTCTCGCGGCGGCATACGTCCGCGCCGGCCTCGACACCGTCATCACCGACCACCCCGACCGCGTGCTGGCGGACGGTGTTCGCCGTAGCAAAGCCGCTGGCCGACGGATCTGTGATGCGGCAACCTGACGTCATGCGCATGCTCATCCTCGGCGGCACGGCCTTCCTCGGGCGCGCGCTGGCGCGGCGGGCCGTGGCCCAGGGCATCGAGGTCACCGCTCTCGCGCGGGGCAGCGCTCCGGTGCCGGACGGGGTGCGATTTATCCGCGCTGACCGGGACCGCGACGATGCGCTCGTGCCGGTCGCTCACGAGCAGTGGGACGCAATCGTCGATCTGACGCGACAGCCCGGTCACGCACGTCGAGCCGCCACGGGTCTTCACGCGCGGCACCGGATTCTCATCTCGTCGGCCAATGTTTACGCCCGCTTTGATCAGCCCGAACGATCAGAGGACGCGGCGCTCCTGGCACCCCTGGACGCCGATGAGCTGCCGGACATGAGCCACTACGGCGAGGCGAAAGTCGCGTGCGAACAGGCCGTCTCGCTGGCCGCGCGCCGAGATGGATCGACGGCGACCATCATTCGGGCCGGGCTCATCGGTGGGTATGGCGATTGGTCCGGTCGCAGTGGCTACTATCCCTGGCGCTTTGCCCACCCCACCGGCCGAGACGTGCTCGTCCCACCGGACCTCGACTTTCCGGTGGCGCTCATCGATGTCGACGATCTGGTGGCGTGGGTGCTGCAGTGCGCCGAGCGGCGCGTCGATGGGGTCTTCAACGCCACGGGCGAGACGACCACGCTCGGCCATCTCCTCGACATCTGTAAGGGTGTCGCCGCCAGTCCAGCCCGACCGCGCCCGGTCGAGGCCCACCACCTCGCCGCCGCGGGAATTGGTGCCTGGATGGGCACGCCATCGCTGCCGCTTTGGATCGATGACCCGGATTGGCGCTGGTTCGCAACGCTGGACACGCGGGCGGCTCGGGCGGCCGGCCTGCATACCCGGCCCCTCGCCGAGACGCTTCGCTCCGCGCTGGCCTACGAGCAGCAGCGCGAGGTCGCTCGCGCCACCGGACTCACCGACGACGAAGAACGCGCACTCCGCGCCCGCCTGACCGGTGACACCACCCTCACGTGAGTGGGACCAGGGCCATGACCCTGGTCCCACTCACGCGACGCCCGACGTCGAGGTGACTTAGGCGTCGCCGCCCGCGTTGCCGGAGGCGCCGGCGGTGACATCGAGCAGGCGGTACTTCTCGGCCGCCTGAGCCGGCACGGAGGCGTCGATCTCGCCCCGCGCCGCCAGCGCCTGCAGCGCTCGCACCGCCACCGACGGGCCGTCGATGTGGAAGTAGCGGCGCGCGGCAGCGCGGGTGTCGGAGAAGCCGAAGCCATCGGCGCCGAGCGAGTGGAAGTCGCCGGGCACCCACTGGGCGATCTGGTCCTGGACTGCACGCATGTAGTCGGAGACCGCGATCACCGGGCCGGGCATGCCGCTGAGGCGCCGCGTGACATACGGATCCTCAACCTCGACCTCGGGGTGCAGGAAGCGCTTCTTGTCGACCTCCAGCGCCTCTCGCCGCAACTCGTTCCATGAGGTCACCGACCACACATCGGCGTTGACGCCCCAGTCGTCGCGCAGCAACTGCTGGGCCTCCATCGCCCACGGCACCCCGACACCCGAGGCGAGCAGTTGCACCGACGGATTCGCCTCTCGCCCAGCGCGATCCGCGTCGGCGAGCCGGTACATCCCCTTGATGATGCCCTCGCTGTCGACATTCTCCGGCTCGCTCGGCTGCACCATCGGCTCGTTGTAGAGCGTGAGGTAGTAGATGACATTCTTGGCGTCGCCGTCGCCGGTCTCTGCATACATCTCCTCCAGGCCGCGCTGCATGATGTGCGCGATTTCGTACCCGAAGGCGGGGTCGTATGACCGGATGGCCGGGTTGGTCGAGGCCAGCAGGTGCGAGTGCCCGTCCGCGTGCTGCAGGCCCTCACCGGTCAGGGTCGTGCGACCGGCGGTGGCGCCCAACAAGAAGCCGCGGCTCATCTGATCGGCCGCCGCCCAAATCGAGTCAGCGGTGCGCTGGAAGCCGAACATCGAATAGAAGATGTACATCGGCACCATGACCTGGCCGTGCGTCGCATAGGACGTGCCGGCGGCCGTGAAGGCCGCCATCGAGCCGGCCTCGTTGATGCCGGTGTGAATGATCTGGCCCGCCTCAGACTCCTTGTAGGCCAGCATCAGGTCGGCATCGACCGAGGTGTAGTGCTGCCCGTGCGGGTTGTAGATCTTGATGGTCGGGAAGAAGCTGTCCATCCCGAAGGTGCGCGCCTCGTCGGGGATGATCGGCACGACGCGCTTGCCAAAGTCCTTCTCGCGCATCATGTCTTTCAGCAGTCGCACCCACGCCATGGTGGTCGCGATCTGCTGCTTGCCGGAGCCCTTCTTGACGGCGGCATAGGCCTCCGGCTTGGGCATCGGGAGGGGGTCGTATGTCGGTCGCCGGGCGGGGAGCCCGCCGCCGAGCTTGCCGCGCCGCTCCAGGGCATACTTCACGGCCTCGTCCTGCGGGCCTGGGTTGTAGTAGGGCGGCTCGTAGGGGTTGGCCTCGAGCACCTCATCGGAGATCGGGATGCGCAAGCTGTCGCGAAGGCCCTTCAGGTCATCGAGCGTGAGCTTCTTCATCTGGTGGGTCGCATTGCGGCCGGCGAAGTGGCTGCCCAGGCCATAGCCCTTGATGGTCTTGGCGAGAATGACCGTCGGCTGACCGGTGTGCTCAACGGCGGCCTTGTAGGCGGCATACACCTTGTGGAAGTCGTGGCCACCGCGCTTGAGCTTCCACCAGATGTCGTCATCGGACCAGCCATCCACGAGCTTGGCGGTGCGCGGGTCCCGCTCGAAGAAGAACTCCCGGACGTACTTGCCGTCATTGGCCCGGAACGTTTGGTAGTCGCCGTCCGGCGTCTTGTTCATGAGGTTGACCAGCGCACTGTCGCGGTCGGCCGCGAGCAACGGATCCCAGCCGCGGCCCCACACGATCTTGATGACATTCCAGCCGGCCCCGCGGAAGAAGGCCTCCAGCTCCTGGATGATCTTGCCATTGCCACGGACCGGGCCATCGAGGCGCTGCAGGTTGCAGTTGATGACGAAAGTCAGGTTGTCGAGCTCGTCATTCGCCGCCGTCTGCAGCAGACCGCGCGACTCGACCTCGTCCATCTCGCCGTCGCCGAGGAAGGCCCACACGCGCTGCTGGCTGGTGTCCTTGATGCCGCGGTTGTGGAGGTACTTGTTGAACTGCGCCTGATAGATCGCGTTCATCGGGCCCAGGCCCATCGACACCGTCGGGAACTGCCAGAAATTCGGCATCAACCGGGGGTGCGGATAGGACGGCAGCGCCTCGACCTGGCCATCGACGACATGGCTGTGCTCCTGGCGGAAGCCGTCGAGTTCGGTCTCGGTGAGGCGGCCTTCGAGGAAGGCCCGGGCATACATGCCGGGGGAGGCGTGTCCTTGGAAGAAGATCTGGTCGCCACCGCCGGGGTGGTCCGGGCCGCGCCAGAAGTGGTTGAAGCCCACTTCATACAAGGTCGCCGCGGAGGCATAGGTCGAGATGTGCCCGCCCACGCCGACGCCGGGGCGCTGGGCTCGGTGCACCAGCACGGCGGCGTTCCAGCGCAGGTAGGCCCGGAAGCGCCGCTCGATCTCCTCATCGCCGGGGAACCACGGCTCCTTCTCGGCGGGGATGGTGTTGATGTAGTCGGTGGTCGTCAGCGACGGCACCCCGACATTCATCGCCCGCGCGCTCTCCAGCAGGCGCAACATGACGTACCTCGCCCGGTCCCGCCCCGCCGAATCGACGAGCCCGGCAAGCGATTCGACCCATTCGCGGGTCTCTTCGGGATCGATGTCCGGCAATCCGGTCGGGATTCCGTTGAGGATCGGGCCTACATCCTGCGTCTCGGCCACGAGGGCCCTCCTAAGATCGGCGTCGGTCTTGGGCGTCAACCCCCATCCTCTACCCGAACGTGGCCGTTATCACAATCGGGGCGCCCCGATTCGTCCGCAGGGCGGAATCGCCCCCGCCGAGCAGGCAGACTGGTCGCGTGAGCGTCACTCTGTATGGCGAGAGCCCCGGCATCCTGTGGCAGCCGGTCAGCCCCCGGCTGGCCGTCGCGCGGCGAGTCGGCGCGCTCGCCGGCGCCGTGCCGACGCTGGCTGCCGCCGCGGTCGTCGCCGTGCTGTGGACGCGGTGGGCGTGGATCGCCTTCGGCCTGCTGGCGCTCGGCCTGGTGATCGAGCTGGCAATCATTGGCCGGCAGGTCAGCGCCATTTCGTATGCGGAGTTGCCGGACGAGATCATCATCCGCCGGGGCCGGTTGATGCGCCGCCTCGACAGCATCCCGTACGGCCGGCTGCAGTATGCGGACATGCAATCCGGGCCGATGGAGCGCCGGCTCGGCCTGGCGAGCGTCACGATTCATACGGCAAATCCCGCGACCAGCGGCAACGTCCCCGGCCTGCCGCTGGCGGAGGCCGAGGCGCTGCGGGAGCGCCTGACCGCCCGCGGCGAGGCGCAGCGGGCTGGCCTGTGAGCCTGACCGGCCCCGACGGGCCGCCGCCCGCCGTCGGCGATCAGCCGACCGGCGCCCAGCCCGCCGTCGGCCAGCCGACCGGCGCCCAGCCCGCCGTCGGCCAGCCGACCGGCGCCCAGCCCGCCGTCGGCCAGCCGACCGGCGCCCAGCCCGTGGATCAGCAGCCCGGCGACCAGCCCGCCGTCGGCCAGCCGACCGGCGCCCAGCCCGTGGATCAGCAGCCCGGCGACCAGCAACGGGAGTGGCAGCGCTTCCACCCGCTGACGCCCCTGCTGCGCGGTGGCGTCGTGGCGCTCGGCGTCCTCGGGTATGTCATTTCCGGACAGCTCAACCGCATCTTCGGCGCCGACCCGGACGATCCGACTCAGGGCCACTGGGGGATCGCGGCCGTCGTGCTCGCGGTCGTCGTGCTCGGGGTCATCGGCTTCAGCGCGATCGCCTGGCGGGCGGCGTCATACCGCCTCGGCACGACCACCGTCGAGCTGCGCACCGGCGTCTTCGCCAAGCAGCACCGGCAGGTGCGCTATGACCGCATCCAGGCGGTGGACATCAGTCGTCCGCTGCTCGCGCAACTCTTCGGGCTCTCCTCGGTGCGGGTCGAGGCGGCCGGTGGCAGCGACTCCAATATCGAGCTCGCCTACTTGCCCAAAGGCGAGGCCGACGCCCTGCGCGCCGATCTGACGCGACGAGCCGGCCAGGCTCCGTCGCCCACCGAAAACGGCACGCAGGACACCGAGGAGGCGCCGGCCACGCCGGAGCGGTTGATCGCCGCCATACCGGCCGGTCGGGTCTGGCTGGCCACCGCGATGAGCTTCAACAGCGCCGTGCTCATCGTGACCATCCCGCTGCTTCTCGGCGCCCTGGTCACCGGCAATCTCGGCCTGGTGCCGGTTGTTGGGCCGATCGCGCTCGGTTCGGCCGGCGCCCAGTTCGGCCGGTTGTCGTCGTGGATGAACTTCCGCGTCGAGGCCGGTTCGCAGGCGATTCGCGTCCGCCACGGCCTCACCGAGCAGCGCACCTCCACCATTCCGCTGCACCGGATTCAGGCAGTCGAGATCAGCCAGCCGGCCCTGTGGCGCGCCCTCGAATGGTGGCGGATCCGGGTCAATGTCGCCGGGGTCCACGGCGAGCCGGGTAAGCAGGAGGACGCGCTGATCCCGGTCGGCACCCGCGAGGAGGTGCTGACGATCCTGGCCGCGATGGGTCCGCGGTGGTCCCTCCCGGAAGTCGTGGAAGGCCTGGATGCCCCGGGGCCCTCGCCGTCCTTCGTCGGCGTGCCGCCGGCCGCGCGCTGGCTGGATCCGTTGTCCTGGAAGCGCATTGGGTATGCCGAGACCCCCACGGCCCTGCTCTCGCGCGGCGGGTGGCTGGGCCGGAATGTCACCCTGGTGCCCTACGCGCGTATGCAGTCGCTGGTGCTGGAACAGGGCCCGATCGAGCGCCGGCTCGGGCTCGCCGGGGTGCGTCCGATTTCCACCCATGGCAGCGTGCGGCCAGCGGTGCGCCACCTCTCACTCGCCAGCGCCAATACCCTGCTGGTGGCCACCGCGGATCGCGCGCGGGCCGCCCGCCGCGCCGAAGCAGACCCGACCCTCGTCGTGGAGCCCACAGAACCGACGTCTCCGCAAACACCCACGGCAGAGCAGCCCGCGCTACCGTTCAGGGACCACGGTGTCGACCTGTCGGCGCCAACATCTGGTCAGCAGGATGGAGAGACGGCGTGAACACCCCCGCCGCGTCTGGGCCCCCCGGTCTGGGCAAGCTCGGTTTCGCCGAGGGGCAGATCGTCCAAGAACTCGGCTACGACGATGACGTGAGCAATGACTTCCGCTTCAGCGTCGAGGATCGGATCGGCAGCGAGTTGGAGTATGACGATTACACCGGAGTCACCGATGCCGTGCTTCTGTGGTGGCGCGAGGGCGATGGCGATCTCGTTGACGCCCTCGTCGATGCGCTGACCAATTTGAGCGAGGGCGCGAGCGTCATACTCCTGACCCCCAAGGCCGGCCGGCCCGGCGAGGTCGATGCCGCGGAGATCCAGGAGAGCGCGACGACGGCCGGGCTGCATACGACCGCCACGGCCGGCATTGGCGCGGACTGGACCGCGACCCGGCTGCTGGCGCCCAAGGGCGCCCGGCGCTGACCGCCGCGGGCGCGGTCATACTGAGAGGTATGAACGCGTCCACCCCGATCGAGATCGGCTCTCGGGCCCCTGACTTCTCGCTGGTCACCCAAAACGGCGACCGGCGTGGCCTCGCGGAGCATCTGGGGGTCAAGAATGTGCTGCTCGTGTTCTATCCCTTCGCGTTCTCGGGCATCTGCACCGGGGAGCTGAGCGAGATCCGCGACCATCTCGAGGACTTCGAGTCCGAGGATGTGCAGGCGTATGCCGTCTCCTGCGACCCGATGTTCGCCCTGCGCGGCTGGGCCGACCAAGAGGGCTACTTCTTCCCGTTGCTGTCCGACTTCTGGCCGCACGGTGAGGTCGCCCGCGCGTATGGCGTCTTCGATGAGGAGCGGGGTATGTCGATTCGCGGCACCTTCCTCATCGACACCGAGGGCATCGTGCGCTGGACCTTGGTCCACGGCGCGGGGCAGGGCCGCGACTTCGACGGCTACCGTGCCGCGCTCGCGGACCTCACGGGCGTCTCCGCTCGGTGAGCCGCAGGCACCGGCGCCGGCCTGGCACAATGGCCGTCGCGATTGCCGCCGCCCCGGCGATCGGGGGCCTGTAGCTCAGTTGGTAGAGCGCCACGTTTACACCGTGGATGTCGTCGGTTCGAGCCCGGCCGGGCCCACGTGCACGACGATCCCACGCTCGCCGATGTCGTCGCGATCCTCGCCGAGCGATTCCCGCCCGACACGGCGCAGTCGTGGGACCAGGTCGGCCTGGTCACCGGGGATCCGGCGCAGCCGGTGCGGCACATCCACCTGGCCCTCGACCCGACGCTCGCGGTGATCGAGGAGGCTCGGGCGGTGGGAGCCGATCTGCTGGTGACGCACCACCCGTTGCTGATGCGAGGCGTGCACTCGGTGGCAACGACCTCGGCCAAGGGAGCCAGCGTCACGGCCCTCGTCGTCGCCGATATCGCCTTGTATGTCGCCCACACCAATGCCGATATCGCCGAGCGCGGCGTGAGCGAGGCCCTGGGCCGGGCCTGCGGCTTGAGCGAGATGGAGCCGCTGGTCCTGGAGGAGGGGCGAGCGATGGGCCGCGTGGGGGAGCTGCCCGAGCCAATGACGTTGGGGGAGTTCGCGACTCGGGTGGCGAACGGCATACCTCAGGCCCCGGTGGGGCTGCGAGTCAGCGGCGATCCGGACGCCCAGGTCCGGCGGATCGCGGTCGCCGGAGGCGCGGGTGATGGCTTCTTCGCGGCTGCGCGGGCGCACGGCGCGGACGTCTATGTGACCGCCGACCTGCGCCATCACCCGGCGTTGGAAGCGCGCGAAGAGTCCCGGGGTGGGCCGCCCTATCTGATCGACGCAGGGCACTGGGCGAGCGAGGCGTGCTGGCTGCCGCTATTGGCGGACGATCTGCGGTCGGCGCTGCCGGGCGTCGACCTCACGGTGAGCTCGATCGTGACCGATCCATGGACCTTCGTGCTTCCCGGCAACGAGGGCGCTCGGGCGCACCGGCTTTAGGGTGGGGCTTGTGAAAGCCGACCCTCGCGACCAGCAGCGCCTGCTCGACCTGCAGGCCATCGACACGCGCGCCGCGCAACTCGACCGGGCCCGCTCCAAGTTGCCGGTCCTGGCCCGCCTGGAGGAACTGGCACGCACCCGGATGCTCGCCAATGATGATGTCGTCTCGGCGCAGACGGAGCACGGCGATCTCGAGCGCGAGGTGACCAAGGCCGAGGCCGATGTGCAACTCGTGCGCGACCGGGCCGCCCGCGATCAGGCGCACCTGGACTCCGGCCGCGGCACCGCCAAGGAACTGACGGCCCTGCAACACGAGATGGCCTCCCTCGCCCGCCGGCAGAGCGAGTTGGAAGAGATCGAACTCGATGTCATGGAACGCGCCGAAGCGGCCGAGATGGAACTCGCTCGCGCCCGGACCCAGCTGGCGCAGGTGGATGCCCAGATCAGCGAAGCGCGTGCCGAACGCGATGAGCAGCAGGCCGATCTTGGGGCGCAACTGGCCGAGGCGCTGGCCCCGAGGGATGCCCTTGTCGCCGAGCTTCCAGAGGATCTGGTTGCCCTGTACGAGAAGCTCCGCGCCAGCCACGGCGGGCTCGGGGCGGCCATGCTGCACGCGCGCCGTTGCCTCGGCTGCCAGCTCGAACTCAATGCCGCAGACATGACGCGCATCCGCGACGCCGCCGCCGATGAGGTGCTGCGCTGCGAGGAGTGCAGCCGCATCCTCGTGCGGACCGCCGAGTCCGGTCTCTGAGGCTGTATGCCGCGCGTCCTGCGCATCGAGGCCGACGGCGGGTCCCGGGGCAACCCCGGGGTGGCCGGGTATGGCGCAGTCGTCCTCGACGAATCCGGAGCAGTCCTGGCGGAGCGAGCCGCGCCGCTGGGGCAGGCGTCGAATAACGTTGCCGAGTACTCCGGCCTCATCGCCGGTTTGGAGGCGGCCCGCGCCATCGACCCCGGCGCCCGGATGAGCGTCGCCATGGACTCCAAGCTCGTCGTCGAACAAATGGCAGGCCGCTGGAAGATCAAACACGAGGACATGCGGCGGCTGGCCCTGCAGGCCAAGGAACTCGTCAGAGCGGTCGTCGCGCAAGGCGGTTCGGTCTCCTTCGAGTGGATTCCCCGCGAGCGCAACAAGAAGGCCGACAAGCTGTCCAATGACGGAATGGACGGATTGACGATCGAGCGCGACCTCTGGCGTGGGGCGGAAAGGGGGAGCGAGCCCGCCCCGCCCGAAGCGCCCGAGCCGGCGCTCGCCGAAGTCAGCGAACCGGGGGCCGAGGCTGAAGCCGGGGGCCTTGCGGCCGGAGACCCAGCACTTGAGGACCGGGCACCAGCGGATGCATCCCGAAGGGCGTCGTCCTCGACGGCCTCCCGGGGGCGGGGGGAGCCGACACGGATTGTGCTGGTTCGTCATGGCGCCACGGAGTTCACCGAACAGTTCCGGCTCGACGGGCGCGGCGGCGCCGATCCATCGCTCTCCGCGCTCGGACGCGGCCAGGCCGAGCGGGCGGCAGAGCTCGTGGGTGCCCTCCTCGCCGGCGCACCAGCCAACCTGACGACCTCCACCTTGGCCCGAGCCGTGGAGACGGGGGCCGTCATCGCCGCCCGGCTAGGGCTCACACCGGCAACCGATCCGGCATGGGATGAGCAGAACTTCGGCGACTGGGATGGCGTCGCCATGCCCGAGCTGCTGCGCACCGATCCCGAGGCGGTCGACTCCCTTCGCAGCGACCCGGCCTACCGCCGGCCCGGCGGGGAGAGCCACGAGGAGTTGACGCAGCGGGTGCGGTCCGCATACTCCCGGCTCGTGGCGGGTGGCGGAACCCATGTCGTCGTCTGCCACCGCAAGCCGATCCTCGTCGTCCTGGCCGAGGTGCTCGGACTCGATATGACGCTCGTCTGGCGGCTCGCGGCCGCACCGGGCTCGCTGACCGGAATCGAGGCGTGGCCCGACGGCGCGGCAACCGTCGCCTTCACCAATCGCACCTGAAAATGGGGGCTCAGGGCACTCCGGCCCTGGTCGGACGCGGGGAGGAGGCCGTATGTCGCCTGCCCCTGCCCCGCGGCATAGCCCCCTCCCGTTGCTGCCCCGCGAAAGCGTCCGCACGCTGGCGAACCTCGTCACCGTGGTCCGAACGATTCTCGGGATCGGCTTCGGCGTCATCGCGCTGGCGCAGCATTCCCTCGGCTGGCTCGTCGCGGCCTATCTGACCTATTGGGCCGGCGACATTCTGGATGGAATCGTGGCCCGTCGCCGCGGCGAGGAAACAATCATCGGCGCGGTCTTCGATGTCGTCTGTGACCGCGCCTGCACGACCGTCGCGGCGGCCGCGTTCGTCGCGATCGAGCCCTCGGTGGCGCCGGCGATCGGGGTCTTCCTCGTGCAGTTCTGCATGCTCGACACGCTGCTAACGCTGGCCTTCCTTTATGCGCCGGGAGTCATCAGCCCGAACTACTTCTATCGCGTCGACGGCCCGACCTATCGCTGGAACTGGTCGCCCGCCGCCAAGGCCGCGAACACCAGCTTCGTGGTCTTGCTGTGCCTCGCCGGCCTGCTCTGGTCCTCGGCCTTCATCCTCGTCGCGACAGCCTGGGCGCTGCTGATGATGGTCCTGAAGGTCGTCTCCGTACGCCGGGTGCTGGCCATCCTCGACGGGTCGCTGGCGCCCGCGCCGCGTCCCGTGGACGCCCGACCAAGCCCGCTGTTCGGGTGACGCCGATCGAGTCCTCGGTCGCCGGGATCGAATTGACGGCGGCCAATGTGTTGCCGGTTGCGCTGGCCTACGGTTTCGGATCGGCGTGGATCCCGATCCTCAATGCCGAGGTCTTTGTCGCCGCCCTGGTCGCGGTGATGCCCCATGCGTGGTGGTGGCCAGTCATCGTCCTCGCCGTCGGGCAGACCCTCGGCAAGTGCGCGATGTTCCTGGGCGCCCGGCGCGGGGCAACCTGGTTGACCTCGCGCGAGCGGCCCCGCAAGGAGCGGGCGGCTCCCGGACCGTGGCGCACCCGCGTGGCCGTGTGGAGCCGGATGATGCTGGAGTTGCTTGATCGTCGGGTGCAGGGATTCCTCGTCGTCTTGCTCGCCGCGAGCGTGGGAATTCCGCCGCTGGCGATCGTCGCCGTGGTCGCGGGCACGCGTCGGCTGCCCTTGCCGGTCTTCTTCGCCGCCTGCCTGCTGGGACGAGTGGCCCGATTTCTGGTGCTGGCCTGGCCCATCGCCCGCGCCGTGTCCTGACCCTTCGGCGGCGCCGGTCGAGAAAAGAAGACTGGGCATCGCTGCTGCGGCAGTGGCAGCGCTGACCGGTGGCGGCTTGTTCGCGCGGTCGCCTTGGAGCGGTCGCTAAGGGTCTGGCGCCACCTCAGGCTCCCAGACCTCGACTCGTCGAAGTCCACCACGACGGCGACCAACGGCTGCCCACCGCCGCTGCGCTTGTGGGCCGGCAGTGCCAAGGACCCGCTGCTCGCCCCCATCGCGACGTCCTCTGTGGCGGCCGAGCACCCCAAGTGCGCGATGCCGCAGACCTCTGAGTTCGCGGCCGCTGACGCGGCGGCGGCGGCCGTCACGATTGCCCCGGCAACCGAGCCGACCAGCAAGCCGGTGGCGACCAGCCAGGTCGTTTTCGGGATGCCGCAGGAGATGGCCCGCGCCCTGGGCTGGCCGCAGGCGCTCACCCCCGACATGGCCCAAGACCTTTTCAACGAGAAGGTCACCTGGAAGTCGCTCGGCTACCCGCAGTGGGGCACCTTCCGCATCGCCAGCCCGGATCCGAACAAGACGCTCGTCGGTGCGGTGGGTTCGGAGCCATCACCACGCTGGCCAATGGCGGGCAGTTCCTCACCAAGGCGCCGGACTATGCCAATCCCAGCGAAAGCGATTTCGCTGTTGTGCACTCTGAGCAGCGCATTGAGACGGTGACGAACACCTCCGAGGAAGCCGATGCCCTGATAGGCGCCGCGAGCCTCGAGGAGTTCACCAAGTCGGCATCCGCGATCATCACCACCGAGCGGGCTGTGATCGCCCACAACCAGGCCGATCCGAAGAACCCCTTCGTCGCCATTCCCTTCCTCGATGGCGCGGCGAGCGTCCCGATCGTCGTGACCCCCAAGGACCCCAACAACGCCGACGCCAAGGCCTTCGCCGACCATTTCGCCACGCCAGCCGCCGCAGCAGCCTTGCGTCAGGCCGGTTTCCGCGGCGTCATGGGCGAGCTTCCGAGCGTCGGCACCTCCGCCCTCGCCAAGACGTCCACCGGTCCGTTTCCCTTGACCGCCGAGATGCTCGCGGGCGTGCGCCGGGCCTGGTCCTTGATGCACGCGCGCAGTTCCACGCTCGCGGTCATCGACCTGTCCGGGTCGATGCGCAATGCCTTCGACCCCTCGCGTTCCTGGGGCGGACCATCCCGATCGCCCAAGGGAGCCACCGGCTTGCCCCGCCCGCACTCACCCGAGTCCGCCACCTCGTTGACGCTCGCGCAGTTACAGGCGTTCGTTCAAAAGACCTTCGACAAGAACCGCCCGGTCGCCATCAACTTCTTCCTCATCGACCCGGGCGTGCACCTCGAGCCGCTGCAACGGATCGCCGAGTTGACCGGCGGCACCGCGGCCCATGTGACCCAGATGTCGCAGGTCCCCGACGCCTTCGCGCAAGCACTCTTCAGCGCGCCGAAGTAGTCCACGCCCCCAACGGTGAGGGGGCGGGAGCCGACCGGCTCCCGCCCCCTCACGTGTTTCCGGGTGGGTCAGGGCTGGACGAAGACCGCCACAGTCCGGGCCGGGACGTATGCCGTCCCGCTCGCCGCCGTCCACGTCGCGTCCTTAGCCACCGAGTCCGCGCCATTGGCCTGGACCGGCGACAGGGTCAAGCTCGCCCCGGCCAGGCCGGGCACGGCTTGGCTCACCGGTTCCGGCGTGGCATTGAAGACGACGACGAGTCCCTTCAGCGCCGGGTCGAGATCGGCGCCCACGGTGTCGTCGATCCGCATGACGATCACGCCCGGAGTCGCCTGATCGGTCCCGCTGAGCGGGAAGCTGACCTTCGCCTTGATCGCGCCGGTGGTGCCAAGGCGGAACAGGCGCGTGGAATTGCGCAGTCGCAGCAGGTCCTGGGCGGCGGCTGTGGCCGCCGCGACATCGGACGCCGCTGGCTTCAGCGCCGCATTGGCCAGCAGCGGCCGCATATACGCCCACTTCGCCTCGTTATCGCCCTTGAGCGGCAGACCGTGACCAAAGCCATTGTCGGTGCCGGTCCAGTCGAGTCGGTTGAACCAGTCGCCGCTGTCATAGGAGTTGCGGTCCAAGGACTTGCTGCGCAGCAGATCCGCGCCGGCATGCCAGAAGGAGGGCGTCTGGGACAGTGCCGTGGTGGCGAGGGAGAGCGTGTTCATGCGCACTCGGTCCGCCATCGAGGTCGCCACTGGCAACTTGAAGGTCAAGCTGTCGAAGAGCGTCTCGTTGTCGTGCGCGTCGACATAGGTGATCACCTCGTCGGGGGCGCTGGCATAGCCGGCGGGGGAGCCGTTGTAGTCGACCTCCTTGCCGGTGACGACCTGGCCCGAGGAGTTGAGCCGGAAGCTGAAGTCCTTGAGATTGCCGGCCAGGCCGAGTTGGACGAGGTCGGTGTCATGCCGCAGCGAGGCCTCCGCGCCACTGTTGATGGCCGCGCCATTGCCGTCGGTGAACTCTCCGCTACCGAAGCCCTGCTTGCGGGGGTCCTCATCGAATGGCCCACCGCCGCGGACGGCATCGCGCAAGCGGTCACTGAAGGTGCCGATATGCGTGCCACCGAGCTGGCCTTGGGTGGCCTGCGTGAAGAGGGCGTTGTCGGCGACCTCGCCGAAGTTCCAGCCCTCCCCATAGAGGTAGACCTTGGTTCCGTCGATACCGCTATTGGCGGGGGTTAGCTTGTTCAGTGCCGCGCGGATCGCGAGCATATTCGCGCGGCTGTGATGACCCATGAGGTCGAACCGGAAGCCGTCGATCTTGTAGTCGCGGGCCCACATGACGACGGCGTCGACCATGATCTTCTGCGCCATCTTGTGCTCGGTCGCGATGTTCTGGCAGCAGGTGGAGGTGTAGACATTGCCGCGCGCGTCGAGCCGCTGGTAATAGTCCGGCACGACCTTGTCGAGCACGCTGGTCGGGGCCAGCCCCGAGGCCGGCGTGTGGTTGAAGACCTGGTCGAGCACCACGCGCAGCTTGGCCTTGTGCAAGGCACCGACCATCGTCCGGAACTCCGCCACGCGCTTTCCGCCATCCGCGGCGGCGGCCGTGGACGCATAACTGCCTTCGGGCGCGAGCCAGTGGAAGGGGTCGTAGCCCCAGTTGAAGGCGTCAGTGCCGCGGATCGCGTCGATGCACGCCTGCTGCTGCTCGCTATCTGGGGGATAGCTGGCCAGATCGCACTGCGGGGTGGACTGCTTGGCCGGGTCCTCCTCGATCGAAGCGATATCGAAGGTCGGCAGCAGGTGGATGGTGTTCAGGCCCGCGGCGGCAAGAGTCTTGAGGTGCCGCATACCCCGGCCGTCGGTGTTGAAGGCGAGATAGGAGCCGCGCACCTCGGCCGGCACGCTGGTGTCGCTGATCGAGAAGTCGCGGACATGCAACTCATAGATCGTGGTGTCGACATTGCGCGCGACCTTCGGCTGTGGCGTTGCCGACCAGATCGACGGTCGGTAGGCGCCGTCCTTGAGGTTGACCGCCACCGATCGCGTGGAGTTCAGGGTCAACGCCACCGAATATGGATCGGTGACCTGGAGCGTCTCGATCTTGCCGGTGGAGCGGACATACACGACGACCTCGTAGAGGTAGCGGGCGTTCTTGACCCCCGCTGTCACCGACCACGAGCCGTCCGCGGCCCGGACCATCGCGGTTCGCTTGGCGCTGGTCAGTGGAGCATCGCCCGGTGCCGTTGGCGACCAGGTCAGCAGCGTGACCTTCCTGGCCGTGGGCGCCCAGACCCGGTAGGTCGGGGAGGACCCGGAGAAGGTCGCGCCATAAGTGCGCGAGCCGGCGGAACCGGCATACAGCGCGTCGAGGACGTAGGCCGTTTGCACCCCCGTCGCATCGAGCAGTGCGCCGGAATTGGAGTAGACCGCGACCGCCACTTGGCCGCGCAGGATGCTGCCGGCCTTCGCCGCTGTCGTCGAGCCGAGCCGCAGGGCGAGATAACCCTTCAGTTCAGGTCGAGAAGCAGTGACCGAGGCGGGCAGGCCCTTCGGGTCGTATGCCAGGCCGGCCGAGGTCGAGCCGGGTAGGTCTTCCGCGTCGATTGTCATCCCGGCGTTGGCTGCCCAATGCAGACGCCACTTCAGAAGGGCCGGGTTGGCGTCCGCGGGAATGCCGTCGGCCGGCCAGGCCAGCAGGCCCGGCTGGACCCAGAACGCCTTAGCCGCCTTCAGGTCGGGCGCGGCGCCGCTGCTGGAGGTGCTCACGCGGATCTCGTGGGTCGCGAGGACATAACTGATGGTTACCACAACGCCGTCCTTGGTCACCGCGAGCGGGATGTTCGCGCCGCCCGGCGCGCCGCCGGCACCATAGTTCTCGTCCCAGGACAGGCCGTGGGCGATCTTGAACTCATAGTTTCCGGCCGGGATGGCGTCGGACGACCAGGTGTAGGTGCCATCGCCATCAGGATCCTGCAGCCACGGGTTCATGCAGTCCGGAGCCCAATCGCCGGGGCACCCGAGTTCGGACTGGAACGAGCCGGGCGCCGTGATGATCGGGCCCTGGGCATCCGAGGTCACCCAATGGGTGGCTTGGTCGTAATAGAACGTGACCGGGGCCCCCGTGGTCGTCAGCGGGATATTCGGGCCATTGGACACGCCGCCCAGGCCGTAGTTGACATCCCAGTTCTTGTTCAGCGCCGCCTTGTACTCGTAGTCACCCACCGGCAGGGTGTACGTGCCCTTCCAGATCGAGTCCTTGGCGTCCAGGCTGAGTTGCGCCTGCGGGCAGTCCGGCTGCCAGTCGCCCGGGCACGCCATCTCAGAGTTGAGCGAGCCGGCCACGGAGACGAAATCGGGCTGGCTGACCGGCGCGAGAGCGGCGGCCACAGCGTGACCCGCGCGGGCGCGAGTGGTGGCGCGGGCGTTCGTCATACTCACCGGATTGGCGCTGGCCCGCCCGAGGGCGCTGCTGTCGGCCGGTGCCTTGGCGCGGGCTGCGCTGGAGCCGTCGACCATGGCATAGGACGAGGACGCGCTGTAGTTGCCGCTGGAGTCTTTGACGATGGCGCGGTATTCGATCAGCGTCCCGTTCACCAGGCCGGAGACATCGTGGAAGACGGAATATGGTGCGCTGTCGTCGGTCCCGATGGTCTGCCAGGCGGTGGTGCCGACCGGCCGGAAGGCGAAGGTGGTCTGGGCGAAGGTCTCGCGCGTGGTTGCCGCGGCGATCTCAGCGCGCCCCTTGACGGTCCCGCCAGCGGTCGGGGAGGTGACATAGACCGGCGGCGCGGACGTGGTGGCGGCGACCTTGGCGCCCGCCTTGAAGACGCGCACCGACAGGGCCGGCACGGTCACCGAGACGCGGGTCCCGGGGCCAGAGGTCACCCCCGAGCCGCCGCCATAAATGGGGGAGTACCGCACACCCTTGGTGTAGGTATTGAAGCTCGCGGACTTGGCGCTCGTGGCGTTATTGGCTACGACGAGGTACTCGATCCCGCTCGCGCGATCAACCCGCGAGAAGGCGTAGATTCCGGCCGCGTTGCTGGCATACCGGTGGATCTGGGCGCCATCGGCGAGCGCGGGATGGGCCTTTCGCAACGCGGCCAGGCGCTTGATGTGGAGGTAGAGCGGTGCGGTCGTGGAGTAGCGGTTGAGCGAGCCGGAGGGGCCGGTGAGGTTCGGCTCCGCGGCATACTGCGCCACCTTCGTGGCGAAGAGGTCTTGGCGGGCGTCCTTGTCGCCGCCGGCGCCGATGAAGCCCTGCTCATCGCCGTAGTAGGTGACCGGCTGCCCGCGGGTGAGGTACATCAGCGAGTCCGCGAGCTTGACCCGCGCCAGCCGCTCAGCACCGCTGAAGCCCTTGTCGGAGATGAACTTTCCGACCCGGCCCATGTCGTGATTGCCCAGGAAGGTCGGCAGCGAGTAGACGTTGGAGTCGGTGTCGGTGTACCAGTCGTCGGTGGCGAAGAAATCGCGGAGCGCGGTGGTCTCGGCGCCGCCCGCGAAGTTGACGGCATTGGACTGGAAGGCGAAGTCCAGGGTCGCTGGCAGCTTGCCGCTCGTGGTGTATTGCGACATGAACTTGGCGTTGGCCTCGAAGACCTCGCCGAACATGAAGAAGTTGGGCTTGCCGATGGCCTTCGCGTGCGCGAGCACGGTCGGAGCGAACTGCTGCCAGAACTCCATATTGACGTGCTTGACCGTGTCGATCCGGAAGCCGTCGATGCCGAGATCGACCCAGGCGTTGTAGATCGCGCCCATGCCCTCGACGACCTTGGGCTGCTCCGTGAACAGATCATCGAGACCGAAGAAATCGCCATACTCGCTGGACTCCCCGCTGAAGGTCGAGTTGCCCCGGTTGTGGTAGACCGTCGGGTCGTTCAGCCACGCCGGCACCTTGACGCTCGCGTCGGACGGGGTGCGGTAGGTCGGGGTGTAGGGGAAGGAGACCTGCGGGTCCAGGGTGGGGAAGCTGTCGCCGCCGGCGTATGCCGTGTCATCGAAGACCTGCCCGCTCGCGTCCTTGTAGGGGGCGGTGGCCTTGCTTATGTAGGAGTAATCGCTGGCATTGGCGTAGTCGAGGATGTCGGCCGTGTGGTTGGTGATGATGTCGAAATAGACCTTCATCCCCTTGGCGTGTGCGGCGCTGATCAGGGACTTCATCTCGGCATTGGTGCCCAGGTGCGGGTCGATCTGGGTGAAATCGGTGACCCAATAGCCGTGATAGCCGGCGCTGACATCGCTGCCGCTGCCTTGGACCGGGCGGTTCTTGAAGCTGGGGGTGAGCCAAATCGCCGTGGTGCCGAGGCCCTTGATGTAGTCCAGCTTGTTCTGGATGCCCTTGAGGTCACCCCCGTGGAAGAAGCCCCTGTCGGTCGGGTCGAAGCCGGTGACCAAGCGGTCCCCGCTCAGGCCGCCGCGGTCATTGGCGGTGCTGCCATTGGCGAAGCGGTCCGCCATGACGAAATAGAAGCGCTCGCGGGTTGGGCCATCGCGCAGCGAGTCGCCGGCAATTGCCTTGTCGGCGGCGGTCACGCCGCCGGCGAGGGTCATCGGCTTCAAGGCGATCTTGTGGGTGGCATCGTCATAGCTGAACTTCACGCTCGCCGGGCCCTGCAGGGTCAGCGCGAAGTTGCCCCCGCCGGCCGGGCCATAACTTTCGTCCCAGGAGTGGTCGATCGCGACCTTCCACTCATAGCTGCCCGCCGGCACCTCGAAGACCCGCTCGTATGTCGTGGTCCCCGCCACCGGCGTCAGATCCGTCGCCGGGCAGTCGGGTGTCCAGTCGTTGCACGCCGAGAGTTCGCTCTGCAGGTTGCCGACCAGGGTGGCCGTGCGGGTCGCCGCTGCCGCGGGATTCATGGCAATTCCGGCGGTGCCCGTTGCGGTGAGCGCAGCGGTCAGGACAGCGATGAGGGTGCGTCGAATCTGCACGTCGGCTCCTTCGGCGAGGCAGGGGATCGCCGCAACCATATAACCGGGCACCGACAGCCGCGACCCGACGCGACCGAGCACGCCCCGCTCTCACCCTTTCGGGCGGGACGGCATACCCCCTGCGCGGGCACGACTGCTCGTCCAGCTCACGGAAAGCCCGAGAGCGGCCGAACCGTGCTGACTAATGTGGCGCGCATGGCCTCTGATCAGGAGCGGCGCCTGCGCCGTGACACCCTCGCCGTTCGTGCCGGGCTGCGCCGCAGCCAGTTCGAGGAGACGGCCGAGGCGATGTTCCTGACCTCGGGATATGTCTATCCCAACGCGGCCGAGGCGGAGGCGACCTTCAAGGAAGAGGTCGAGCGCTACTCCTACAGCCGCTACCACAACCCCACCGTCTCGATGTTCGAAGATCGCCTCGCGGCCCTGGAGGGGGCCGAGCGCTGCTATGCCACGCCGACCGGCATGTCCGCAGTTTTCGCGGTGCTCGGTGGGCTGTGCGCCGCCGGCGACAGGATCGTGGCCAGCAAGGCGCTCTTCGGGACGTGCTACACGATCTGCGCCGATGTGCTCCCGCGGTGGGGGGTCGAGGCGGTCTTCGTCGACGGCACCAATCTCGATGAGTGGCGCGAGGCGCTCTCGGTGCCCACCACGGCCGTCTTCTTCGAGACGCCGAGCAATCCGACCCTGACCCTCGTAGACATCGCCGCGGTCTCCGAACTGGCGCACGCCGCCGGCGCAACCGTGGTCGTGGACAACGTCTTTGGGACACCGCTGTTCTCCACGCCGCTCGCGCATGGCGCTGATGTCGTCGTCTATTCCTCGACGAAGCACATCGATGGTCAGGGCCGCATCCTCGGTGGCGCAGTGCTGGGGCGCGAGTCGTTGTTGCGCGAGGTGGTGCGGCCGATGATCCGCAATCTCGGCCTGACCTTGTCGGCCTTCAACGCCTGGGTGCTCGTGAAATCGCTGGAGACCATGGACCTGCGTCTGCGAGCGCAGGCCGCGAACGCGCTGCAGGTAGCGCAGTGGCTGGAGAGCCGGCCGGACGTGGTGTCGGTCTGTTATCCCGGCCTGGACTCCCACCCCCAGGCCGAGCTCGCCCGCCGGCAAATGACGGGCTTCGGGACGGTGGTGACCTTCACCGTGGACGCCGACAAGGAGGGCGCTTTCCGGGTCCTCGATGCGCTCCAGATCATCGACATCTCCAACAACCTCGGCGACACCAAGTCGCTGATCACGCACCCGGCCACGACGACACACTCCCGCTTCTCCGCCGAGGAATTGGCGGATATGCAGATCACGGCTGGCACCATGCGCTTGTCCGTCGGGCTGGAGGACCCGCTTGACATCATCGAGGACCTAGAAGCCGCCTTCGCCGCCCGCTGAACCACAGGTATGGGGGCAGTGTTCGTACTCTAATGGTATGAAGACGACCATCGATCGGGCAGGGCGCCTCGTGATTCCTCGAGAGCTCCGGGCCCAAGTTGGTTTGAGCGCAGGCGACGTCCGCGTGACCGTTGTGGGCTCGGGCGTCTTCATCGAACCTATTGCTCACGACGACGTTGAAGAGGAGGAAGGTCGGCTTGTGATCCCCTCGAAAGGCCTCACGCTTACGGCCGACGCGGTGGGCGACCTTCGATATGCCGACCAAAAGTAGGGACGCAAAGTCGCTCCTCGTCGATACGAGCGTGGCGCTCGCACTGCTCGCCGTGGACCATGAGGAGCATCGGGCGGCAATCGAGCACGTCCGCGGTAGAACCCTGGGGCTTGCCGGGCACGCGCTCTTCGAGACGTACTCACTGCTGACGCGCCTCCCACCGCCCCTTCGTGTGTCGCCCCACTCGGCCGAGCGACTTATCAGTGCGGGTTTCCCCATTGCTGCTCAGCTTTCCCCCAGGCGTTCGGTCGCTCTGCTTGCCCGACTTGCCGGGGCAGGCATTGCTGGAGGTTCCGTCTATGACGCTCTCGTTGCCGCCGCCGCCATTGAGCACGATCTGCCCTTACTCTCGCGAGACAGACGGGCCGTAGGGACGTACCAGGCGCTTGGAGTCAGGCTTGAACTCCTCGCGTGTTGACGTGGCATCAGCCGAGGATGCCGCGGAACCAGCGCTGCCAGGGCGCTGAGTCCGACCAGGAGCCGCCTGCGACATACGCCTTGACCGCGCCATTGTTTTTGGCCCAAGGGGCCACATTCGCCTCGGTCGCGGCGACCGTGACGAGCCGGCCGGCGGCGTCCCGCACGACATACTGCCCGTCGCTGGGGGAGAAGTGATCGAAGCGGCCCTGGCCGCTGGCAAGAGTCACGCGGATGAAAACCCGGTCGTACTCCTTCGCCGGGGCGGCCGTGCGGCCCTCGCCGAGAGGTTCGCCCTTGGTCGTCGCGGCGGCATATGTCGCGGCCGCCGCGGGGGAACTGGTCGTGGAGAACAGCAAGCGGTCGCTCTGGTCGTAGGCGCAGACGGACATCCCGGTCGCCTCGCCAGTGGCGCTCCACGTGCTGTGCTTCCCGACATCGGGCGCCACGGTGGGGCAGCCATTGGCGTCGACCGAGACCTCGGAAGCGGAGTCGAGGATCTGCGCCCGAAGCGCAGCATCCTTGCTGAAAACGGTGACGCCGACGCTCCCGACATTTCGGGTTTCGCGGACCATGCCATCGGAATAGGTTTCGGTTCCGGGCTCGATGGCCACCGCGCCGAAGATCACTGCATCCACGCTGGGATGCCCGCCGCCTGCGCCTGCGCAGGCATCCGTCATCATCACGGGCCGCCCCACATAGGGCAGGTCGGCAGACATTTGTTCGTATGCCGAACTGCCCGGCCGTGTGTATGCCCGCCAGCTCGCGCAATCGATGCTCTCCCCACCATTCCAATCGAACCGAGCCGGGGCGCCACCCCAACCCCACGTCGGCGGCACCCACACCTGCACCCCGGCATACGACTCGGAGCGCCAATCAGCAGGTATGCCGGCCGGCCGGGCCGCCGGGTCTCGCGTCGGGTTCTGTTGGGCGAGCGTCGAGGTGCTCGGCGATGCGACGGTGGCCGATCCGTCGCTCAGGAGATTGCGCACGAGTATGCCGCCCGGCACGGCGAGCGCGACGGCGGCCGCTGCGGCGGGGGCCAGCCACCGCAGCCGCGAGTGAGAGTGCGTAGGCAGGTCAGAGTCGGCGGTCACCTCGCCTGAACTGGGCAGCGGCGCGCCGAGGTCGGTCGGGGCGTCGGCGGCGTGGCGCCGAAGGCCGGCGCGAATCATCGTCTCGAGGTCGTTGTCGGTGGGCGTGTTCATGATGGGTCCCCGGAGGTGAGTTGGGTGCGCAAACGGATCAGGGCGCGATGAATGTGCGAGCGGGCTGTTGCCTCGGGGCAGTCGAGCACCCGGGCGATCTCGGCATAGTCGAGGTCTTCGTAGAACCGCAGAACGACGGCGGCGCGTTGTTGCGGCGGCAGCCCCGCGCACATTCGCCAGACGGCGTCATGGTCGGCGATCGCGGCGCTCGGGTCGGGCAGGTGGCCGGGCGTCGGCTCGGCCACGGGGACCTGCCGGCGGCCATGGGCTCGCCAGGCCGAGATGTGGGCGTTGGTGATCATCCGTCGGACGTATTGCTCTGGATGATCCCGGGTGCTGACGTGCTCCCACTTCTCGTAAGCCGAGGCCAGCGCGGTCTGCACCGCGTCCTGAGCGGCATCGTAGGAGCCGGTCACGAGATAGCCGAACCGGAGCAGGTCCGGCAGGCGCGGTCTGACCCAGGTCTCGAATGCCGTGGGCGTCATGGTGGTCACCATGCCCTACTCACGCCACAGCGATGGGGAATGTTGCAGCGAGCGCCGCCAGCTTCTCTGAATTCGCGTCTCAGCTCTGCAGGACGTCCAGCTGCCACGGCCGTCCCGGGCGTTCCGGCTCCGTCAAGGTCACTTCGAAGTCGTTCTCCAACAAGGGGATCAGTCCCGCCGGAGGTTTGGGATCGGCCGCGCTTTCGCAGAGGGCTCGGGCGACGAGACCGCGGGCGTGTTTTGCCATATGGCTGGCACCGGGCACGCGCACGGCGACCCAGCGGGCGGCGAGCGTGCGGTTCGGCGTCCAGGTCGCGGCATACGGCCCGGAGCGGCAGTCGACGATCAGGCCCGTGCCGGCGGCGGCGTCCAAGGCTGGCGCGAGGCTCTCCTTCCAACGGGCGGTGATCCGACCGACGCCGGGCAAGTGCGCGCCGATATCGGTGCGATAGGGCGCGATCCGATCGCCCGCGCGCACCACGCCATAAACCGCGGAGGAGAGGACCAAGCGGCGGGCGGCGCGGCGCTTGCCGACGGGGGAGAGGGTGGCTGCGTCCAGCGCGTCATAGAGCACGCCCTGATAGATCTCCAGCGCCGGCCGGGCAGGCCGCGTGCGGATGCTCAGGTTGCCCTGCACCTCCTCACCCAGGGTTGCGGGCACACCGAGGACGGACATGGCGTCCGGGAGGGCGGAGGCCGCCACGAGCCCGTCGATGATCTCCTCGCGCACGCCGGTCAGTTCTGGGAAGGACAGTGCCTCGACGCGCATTGCCGCGCCACGACGCGGGCGCGCCTTGGTCTCCGAGGGCGGCAACAGGATCAGCACGCGCTCAATGTATGTTGCCCGGCTCGCCCCGGCCCGCCTGCCCCCATGCTGTCGGAGCCAGCGGTTAGGGTCACGGACTATGGCTCAGCTACACCGGCGGTCCCGGATCCGCGAGAGCAATATCTCTGCCCTGAGCGACGAGCGGCTCAGGGCACGGTTCGCGGCGATCCGCGCAGAATTTGAGGTGCCGGAGGGTTTTCCGGAGCCGGTGCTGGCGGAAGCCGAGCACGTTGCCTCGGCGCCGCTGGACTGGCCGGACCGGGACGAGACCGCAGTTCCCTTCTTGACCATCGACCCGCCCGGATCGATGGACCTGGATCAGGCGATGCACATCGAGCCGATCGACGAGGGCTTCCGAGTGCGCTACGCGATCGCCTATCTGCCGGCCTTCGTGGCACCGGGAGGCGCTATCGACACCGAGGCTCACACGCGAGGGCAGACGATCTACTCCCCGGATGTGCGCACCCCGCTGCACCCGCCGCAGGTCAGCGAGGGCGCGGCGAGCCTGCTCCCGGGGCAGGTGCGGGCGGCATACGTCTGGGACATGACGGTGGGCTCCGACGGGGAGGGCACGGAGGTCACCGTCTATCGCGCGCTGGTGCGCAGCGTTGACCGCTTCGACTATGCGCAGGTGCAGGAGTTGCTGGACGGCGGCACCGATGACAGCCGGCTGCGCGGACTGCGCGCGGTGGGTCGGGCCCGGATCGCTTTCGAGCAGCGGCGCGGTGGTGCGAGTCTGCCGATGCCCGAGCAGGAGGTCACCACCGATGACTCCGGCGCCGTCGTGCTTGGCTTCCGGCCGCCGTTGGAGGTCGAGGAGTGGAATGCCCAGATCTCGCTGATGACCGGGATGGCCGCCGCCGAACTGATGGTCGGGGCCAAGGTCGGAATCCTGCGCACGCTGCCCGCACCCCGGCCGGAGGCGATCGAGCGCTTCCGTCGCGAGGCCAAGGCGCTGGGCGTCGAGTGGCATGACGACCAGCCGTATGGCGAATTCCTGCGCGGCTTGGATCGCACGAACCCCAAGCATTTGGCGCTGATCTATGACGCGACGGGCTTGTTCCGGGGCTCTGCGTATGCCGCCTTCGACGGCCAGGTGCCGGACAATCCCGAGCACGGTGCGCTGGCCTCGATTTATGCGCACGTTACGGCGCCGCTGCGCCGATTGGTCGACCGTTATGGCCTCGCGGTGTCGGAGGCGATCTCGTCGGGGCAGACGATCCCTGAGTGGGCAAGGGCGGGACTCGCCGAGCTGCCGGACATCATGGCGCGCACCAGCCGGACGGCCAATGGCGTCGAGCGCGCCTGCACCGATGCCGTTGAGGCGGCCGTGCTCAGCCAACGAATCGACGAGGAATTCGAGGCCGTGGTTGTCGACAACAGCGAGCACGGCCGCTGGCTCATTCAACTCACCGACCCCGCCGTCATCGCGGCGGCCTCGACCAAGGTGCGGATCGACAATGGCGATATCGTCACCGCGCGCCTCGTCAAAGCCGAGGTCGAGGCGGGCGAGGTCCGCTTCGAGGTCCTCGAGCGGCGCGGCGCGCTCACCTGAGCCCGCGGGCGGGCGCGCACCCGGGCGGCATACCCGGAGTGGCCAGCACGGCATACACTCTGCGGCGGGAAGAGTCGGCCAGACGGTCGCGTTCCGTGGCCCTCGTCGGCCACGGGCCGAGGAACGTCCGGACTCCACAGGGCACGGTGGTGGCTAACGGCCACCCGGGGCGACCCGCGGGACAGTGCCACAGAGAGCAGACCGCCTCATCGCGTGCGGTGAGGTAAGGGTGAAAGGGTGGTGTAAGAGACCACCAGCGGCCTGGGTGACCAGGTCGGCTCGGTAAACCCCACCGGGAGCAAGCCCAGATATGCGTGCGTTCGACGGCGGCCCGCCGGAGCACGCGGGTAGGGCGCTCGAGCCCGTCGGCAACGGCGGGCCTAGATGGATGACCGTCACCGCGCGCAGAGCAATCGGCGCGCGGCACAGAATCCGGCGTACCGGTCGGCTCTTCCCACCACCCCGGCGCCGCAGCTTGCCGACCTATATTGGGCGCCATGATGCTGACCCACCTCGGGCACTCGTGCGTCCTGGTTGAACTCGCGGACACCCGACTGCTGATCGACCCAGGTGTCTTCACATCGAACCTGAGCGCCGCCACCGACCTGGATGCGGTGATCATCACCCACCAGCATCCCGACCATCTCGACCAAGCTCGGCTCCCGGAGCTGATGACGGCGAACCCGCGAGCTCGCCTGATCGCCGACCCCGAGTCGCTGACGGTTCTCCGGGGCTTGGGCCTCGACGCCAGCGGCCATGACGAGGGCACGGCCATGATTGGTGGGGTGACGGTGACGCCGGTCGGCCGGCAGCACGCGGTCATCAACCCGGCCCTGCCGGTCATCACCAATGTCGGGGTGCGGCTCTCGGCGCCGGGTGAGCCGTCGATCTACCACCCGGGCGACACGCTCGCGGAGGACCCGGGTGCGGTGGACGTCTTGCTCTTCCCGCTCAATGCGCCGTGGCAGGCCAGCCAGGAGATGACGGCCTTCATCGGCCGGATCGGCGCGCGCCAGGCGGTGCCGATCCACGACGGACTGCTACGCCCGAACGGCCGGGCCATCTACCTCCAGCACGCCCGCGACTTCGGCCATCCCGACACCGAGATCATCGATCTGGCCGGCGAAGGCCAGCACACCGTGCGCCTCGACTGAGCTGCCGTGTCTGGTCTGCCAGTCGATGCGGACAGCATTCGCGAACGGGGACCGGGCGTCGTGGCCGCACGCTTCGTCGCGGGCCGGCTCGCTCGCCGTGGTCGTGTTCTGGTCGTCGGTGCGGGCGAGGGTCTGGCGGCTACGGCCCTGAGCCGGGCCGGTTTCGCTGTCGTCGGGGTCGAGGACGATCCAATGCTCGTGGCTGCCGCGCGCGCCCGCGACGCCCTGACGACGTGGGTTGCCGGGGCCGACGGAAAGGTCGCCCTCACCGGCACCCGATTCGATTCCGCACTGCTCGGTGAAGAGTGGATCCTCGCTCGCCGGCCGGGCGAACTTGCGTCTCGGCTGGCGAGCGTGGCACGCCACGTGCGCTCTGGGGCGGAGCTCGTTGCCGGCCTCCCCACGCGGGCGACGGACTCCTCGGACGCGCTGGCGCTCGCGACCTATGACCGGGCCGCCCTGGTCGCCGGACTCAGCTATGCGGCGCGCTTCGGGGACTGGGTCGGCACGGCATACCACCCGGGTTTGCCCTTCGCGGTCTCGGTGCACCGGCAGCCCTGAGTGTTCCACGGTGTGGAACGTCATAGACCAGCGCTTTGGTGCAGGACTTAGGTGACCCTAAGCTCATGGTGTGGGCAAGTCGAAGACCATCCGGGCCAAGGGCAAGTGCTGCAAGGACAAGCCGCGCTGCAAGAAGTGCCCGGTGACGCTCAAGAGGCTGGCCGAAGCGGGGCTTTACCGGCGGCTCGACAAGCGGTCGTTCGAGATCCTCAGCACCCCGGACAGCAAGGCTCTCAAGCTCGCCCGCGTGCGCTGAGGTCTACCAGCTGTCGCCGGACGAGGCGCTTCCGCGCTCTTCCCACTCGGCGTCCTCTTTGTCCCATTCCTTGGTCTTCGCCGCTGCGATCTCGAGCGCTTTGGCGGCTTCTTCCTGGCTCTCATAGGGACCCATCAGGTCATCGCCCGGACCCTTGGTGTCGTCGCTCTCGACGGTGCCGCTGACGACGTTGTACCAAAAAGCCATGGGGCCTCCTTCGCTCGTCTCGCGCGCCCACGCGCGATGCCTAGACTCCACCGTATGCCGTTGACCTACGAGAGTGTGGCGCCGGGCGTGATCTCTGCGCGCCGGCCGGTGCCCGCCGCCATCCCCCGCCCGGAGTATGTCGATCGCCCCGCCCCCGCGAAGTACACCGGGCCCGAGGTCAAGGACGCCGAGACGATCGAGCGGATGCGCATCGCGGGGCGCATCGCGGCGCAGGCGATGGCCGCGGCGGCGGCCATCATCGAACCCGGCGTCACGACCGACGAGATCGACCGTGTTGGTCATGAGTTTCTGCTTGACCATGGTGCCTATCCGTCGACGCTGGGCTATCGCGGCTTCCCCAAGTCGTTGTGTACTTCCGTCAACGAGGTTGTCTGCCACGGCATCCCGGACAGCCGGCGCCTCGAAGACGGGGACATCGTCAATATCGACATCACGGCCTTCATCCACGGAGTGCACGGGGACACGGACGCGACCTATTTCGTCGGAGATGTCGATGAGGAGTCCCGGCTGCTGGTGGAGCGCACGCACGAGGCGATGATGCGCGGTATCAAGGCCGCGCAGCCCGGCCGGGCCATCAACATCATCGGCCGGGTCATCGAGAGTTATGCCCGCCGCTTCGGCTATGGCGTGGTGCGCGACTTCACCGGCCACGGGATCGGCACGGCCTTCCACTCCGGGCTGATCGTTCCGCACTATGACGCGGCCCCGGCATACGCCACCCTCATCGAGCCGGGCATGACCTTCACCATCGAGCCGATGCTCAACCTCGGCACGCACGAGTGGCAGATGTGGCCTGACAACTGGACCGTGGTGACCAAGGACCGGGCCCGCTCGGCCCAGTTCGAGCACACGATCCTGATCACCGAGCGCGGCAACGAGATCCTCACCCTGCCCTGAGCTTTCCGTTTCGCGCGGGGGACCGCTGCGATGCCAATGCCTGCCGCCCGACCGATTGCCCCGCATACCCACCGGCGTGCCGGGGCGCTATTGGCATAGCGCAGGGCTCACGACGCCCGGTCCCGCAGGTATGGCGAGTCGTCCGGGATAGCGGGTAGCGGTCGGCCGTCCTCGGTGGCGAGCCACGTAAGCAGCACCCAGCGCACCCACTCTGGGTGCTGCATGACGTCAATCCACACGAACCGAAGCACGCGATACCCGTACGCGCCCATCTCGGTGTACCGCCGCGCGTCCCGAACGAAGCCTGCCCGGGTGCCGTGGTGTTCGTAGCCGTCAGCCTCGATGACGAGTCGGCGGGCGCGATCGAGCAGGTCGACGATGGCGTAGAGCCCCGGTTCCGCGATGGTCTGCTGTGGAGCGAGATCGAGGCCGGGAATGTCCATAGTGATCGCCCGCACGACGGATTCGAATGGATTAGCGGCTCGCCCATCAGCCGCCGCGCACACGCGACGCACCCTGCTCGCGCCCGGACCACGTGCGGTGAGACCGGCCGCCTGAAGCTCGGCCTGCGACACCATCCCTGAACGCACGGCGGAGTCGGCGACCGCCAGGGCCTCGTCGAAGGGCAGCGCTCGCGCACAGTCGATGACCGTCCGCAGGGGCGCCGTGACACCGGCGGCACGTTCGGCTTCGGTCAGGTGGGCGCGGCCGACGTGGGCTGCCGACGCCCGCAAGGATGTCGGAATGGGCCGCCCCGCCGTGACCAGCAGCCACGGCCGTGTGGGAGCCAGTTTTATCTTCCAACCGTGCTCCAGCGCTGCACTGAGGTGGGAGAGCACCGCTTGGTGCGCATGGGCGATGGCCGGGTGGGTGCGCACTTGCGGGACGGCATACCGGCCCCGAGCGGGGCGCACGATTGTGCCATTGCCCACGGCGTGCCGGATCGCCTTGCGCGAGTGGTGTTTTCGCAACTCTCGGGCGTCGGCGAATCCACCCAGGCGCTCAAGAGTTTCGACCACTGACATGCGTCAGAGCCTGCCCGCGGCCACCCACTTCGTCCACGCGGCCGATCTGCGGGTTGTGGATAACCCGGCAGCGGGGGCCGCTGGGATGCCAAAGCCAGGCACCCCACCCGGGTGCCCCGCATACGAACGGGCGTGCCGGACGCTATTGGCATAGCGCAGGGCTCACTCGAGGAAGGAGTGCTCCTCGGCGGGGAAGGTGCCGGCGGCGACCTCGGCGGCATACGCCTTGGCGGCGTCGCCGAGGGTGGTGCGCAGGTCCGCATACTTCTTGACGAACCGGGGGGCGCGGCCGCCGCGCAGGCCGGCCATGTCCTGCCAGACGAGCACCTGGGCGTCACAGTCGGGCCCGGCGCCGATGCCGATCGTGGGGATCCGCAGCGCGCGGGTGACCTCGGCGGCCGCCGGAGCGGGCACCATCTCCATGACCACGGCGAAGCAACCGGCGGCCTCGAGCGCCAGCGCATCCGCCATCAGCTTTTCCGCGCCCGCGCCGCGGCCCTGGACCTTGTAGCCACCAAGCACGTGCTCGCTCTGCGGGGTGAACCCGATGTGCCCCATCACGGGTATGCCGGCACGCACGAGCAGTTCGACCTCGGGGACCATCGGTGCCCCGCCTTCGAGCTTCACGGCGTGCGCGAGCCCCTCCTTCATAAAGCGGGTCGCGGTCGCGAGCGCTTGCTGGGGGCTGGCCTGATAGGAGCCGAACGGCAGATCGGCGACGACCATCGCGCGCTTGGCGGCGCTCGTCACGGCCCGGCATAGCGGCACCAGGTGATCGACGGTGACCGGCACGGTGGTCTCGAAGCCATAGACGTTATTTCCTGCGGAGTCGCCCACGAGCAGCACGGGAATGCCGGCCTCGTCGAAGATTTCCGCCGAGTACATGTCGTATGCCGTGAGCATCGCCCACTTCTGCCCGTCCTGCTTCAGCTGCATCAGGTGCGGAATGCGAACGCGCCGTTGGGGCGCGGCCTGGGCACCGGTGCCGTAGGGAGCGGTCGTCTCGGGGGCAGGGCTCTGGCTCATGGCCTGATCGTATGCCGCGGCCTCCGACGACGGAGGAGTTCCGGTTGCTGTGGTGCGTTACCAAATCGTGATGCAGATTCTCCGGCGTAAACGGCGACGGACAAGAAATTGACCCCGATGGAACCTACCCAGGGAACGGTATTCGTGCTTGCCTAACCCCTGGGTCGCCCGATCGGCGGCTCGAAATCTGCGCTAGTGCAAACCGGGAGGAAACACGTGAGGAAGCGTCACGTCGGAGCAGTGTCAGGGATTGCCGTTGCGGCAGTCGCCTTGGCGATGGCTCCGAGCACCGCTCAGGCCGGGCCCAGCCCCGCGCCCGCAGGGCCCGATGGGGCCATCAAGTTCCGTCAGGGCGGCGACAGCCTGCCCAACCCGCTCGCGGACCGGGCCGCTAAGTTGCGGCAGGATGCCGTCGCCAAACTGCTCAGCGGCGAAGCGACCCTTGAGGGCAGCGGAGCCAATCGAACCATCAAGATCCCGGGCTCCACGGCGCCCGAGGCGCGCGGCACCGCAGCGGAGAAGGGCCGCTGGGTGTGGTACCCGACCAACCGGGAGGAGACGATCTTCTCGATCCTCACCGACTTCGGAAACAAGACCATGGCCGGCACGAGCTCGACGCCTGGGCCGATGCACAACGAGATCCCGATGCCCGACCGCAACTGGGACGGCAGCGCGACGGACAACAACAGCACGTACTGGGTTAAGGACTTCAACCGCGCCCACTACATGAACATGATGTTCGGTGCTGGCGAGTCCTTCCGCGACTTCTATCTCAAGCAATCGCAGGGGCGCTTCCTGGCCAAGGGCGATGTCTCCAACTGGGTCAAGGTGCCCTACAACGAGGCGCGCTACGGCAGCAACGAGATCAGCGAGGCCGACGGCTACTGGAACTACATCAAGGACACCGGCAACTCCTGGTACGCCTCGCAGAAGGCGATGGGCAAGACCGACGCCCAGATCAAGGCCTACGTCTCGCAGTTCGACAAGGTCGACCGTTACGACTACGACGGCGATGGCGTCTACAACGAGCCCGACGGCTATATCGACCACTTCCAGGCCATCCACGCCGGTGAGGGCGAAGAGGCCGGCGGCGGCGCTCAGGGCACGGATGCCATCTGGAGCCACCGGTGGTACGCCTTCTCCACCGACTATGGCGTGACCGGCCCGGCCATGAACAAGGCCGGTGGCACCCAGATCGGCAACACCGGCATCTGGATTGGTGACTACACCACCGAGCCCGAGAATGGTGGCCTCGGTGTCTTCGCGCACGAGTTCGGTCACGACCTCGGCCTGCGGGACTACTACGACACCGCCGACGGCACGGGCATGGGCAACAGCACCGCCTTCTGGACGCTGATGTCCTCGGGTTCGTGGCTCAACCGTGGCAAGGACTCCATCGGCACCACCCCCGGCTACATGGGTCCGCACGAGAAGCTGCTCCTCGGCTGGCTGGACTACAAGCTGGTCATGCACGGCAGCAACACCGACCTCAAGCTTGGCATCGCCAACAAGGACGCGCTCAACATGCCGCAGGCGCTCGCGATCCTGCTGCCGAAGCGCACCCACACCGAGGTCTACAACAAGCCGTATGCCGGGTCCTACGAGTGGTGGACCGGCTCGGGTGACAGCCTCCAGAACACTCTGACTCGCAGCCTGGACCTGACCGGCGCCAGCACGGCCTCGCTCAGCGCGATGCTGTGGGCCGAGATCGAAGAGGACTACGACTACCTCTACGCCGAGGCCTCTACTGATGGTGGCAAGTCGTGGAAGCAGGTGTGGTCCTACACCGGCGAGAATCCCACGTGGGCTCCGATCAGCATCAACCTCGGTGCCTACGCGGGCAAGAAGATCGACTTCCGCTTCCGCTACGGCACTGACGGTGGTCTGGCGCTGGCCGGTGGCTTCCTCGACAACATCGTTGTCAAGAAGGGCTCGACGACCGTGCTGTCCGATGGCGCCGAGAATGGCGACAACGGCTGGATCGCCGACGGCTTCAAGCGCACGACGGGCACCGAGAAGGTCGAGTCGACGAACTACTACCTGGCCGAGAACCGTGTCTATGACGGCTACGACCGGACCCTACGCACCGGTCCGTACAACTTCGGTTGGGGCAACACCAAGCCGGACTGGGTGGAGCGCTTCCCGTTCCAGAACGGTCTGCTGGTGTGGTACATCGACAACTACTACGCCGACAACAACACCTACGCCCACCCGGGTGAAGGTTTCGCCCTCCCGGTCGACGTCCACCCCGAGCTGATGGAAATCGGTGGTAGCCCGATCACCAACCGCCGCAGCTCCTTCGATGCCACCTTCGGTGTCGAAAAGACCGATGTGGTCACCCTGCACAAGAATGGCGTTGCCAAGACGTGGCCGGCCCGCATGGGCGTTCGCACCTTCGACGACTCCAACCCGAACCGCTACTGGAGCGCGGGCAACCCGCAGAACTCCGTGAAGGTCGCCGGCACCGGCACCAAGATCACGGTGGCGAAGTCCAACTCCCGCGGCTGGGTGCTCGACCTGCAGGTTCGCTTCACCAAGTAACACCCCGATGACCGCTGGCGGACTCGTTCGCTGACGGATCGTCATACCGGCGGGGCCCGGGATGCCAAGCGCATCCCGGGCCCCGTCGCCTGTCCTGACCAGCCGCGGTTAACAGCGGCGTAACACGCGTGCGATTGGATCGCCCCATGGATCGTCAGCAGGAGTTCGTCCTGCGCACCATCGAAGAGCGAGACATCCGATTCGTGCGCCTGTGGTTCACCGATGTGCTGGGCACCCTGAAATCGGTGGCCATCGCGCCCGCCGAACTCGAGGGTGCCTTCGCCGAGGGGATCGGCTTCGACGGCTCGGTCATCGAAGGCTTCGCGCGCGTCTTCGAGTCGGACATGCTGGCCAAGCCCGACCCGGCCACCTTCCAGGTGCTGCCCTGGCGGGGAGAGCATCCGGGCACGGCGCGGATGTTCTGCGACATCATGACGCCGGACGGTACGCCGAGCATCGCCGATCCGCGCAATGTGCTCAAGCGCGCGCTGTCACGCTGCACCGACATGGGGTATTCCTTCTACACCCACCCCGAGATCGAGTTCTTCCTGTTGAAGAAGGCGTATGACGCGGGCACCCGGCCCGAGCCCATCGACCATGCCGGCTATTTCGACCACGTCCCCAAGGGCGTCGGTCATGACTTCCGCCGGACTGCGATCTCGCTCTTGGAGTCCGTCGGTATTTCGGTCGAGTTCAGCCACCATGAGGGTGCGCCGGGACAGAACGAGATCGACCTGCGTTATGCGGACGCGCTGACGACCAGCGACAACATCATGACCTTCCGAACCATCATCAAGGAGGTCGCCTTCGAGCGGGGGATCTACGCGACCTTCATGCCGAAGGTCTTCGCCGAGCACCCCGGCTCCGGGATGCACACGCATATGTCGCTCTTCGAGGGCGATGCCAACGCCTTCTACGAGCCCGGAGCGCCCTACCAACTCTCCGAGGTCGCACGCCAGTTCATCGCCGGCATCCTGCGCCATGGCGCCGAGATCACGGCGGTCACCAACCAGTGGGTGAACTCCTACAAGCGGCTCTGGGGCGGCGGCGAGGCGCCGGCCCACCTCACGTGGGGTCACAACAACACCTCGGCGATGATCCGCGTGCCGATGTACAAGCCACTTAAAGGCCAGTCCAGCCGCATCGAAGTGCGATCCCTCGACCCGGCGTGCAATCCCTATCTTGCGTATGCCGTGCTGCTCTCCGCCGGCCTCAAGGGCATCGAGCAGGGCTATGAGTTGCCGCCCGAGGCCGAGGAGGACGTCTGGAGCCTCACCGGCGGCGAGCGGCGCGCGCTCGGCATCGACGCTCTGCCCAGCTCGCTGCACGAGGCCATCACGGTGATGGAGCGCAGCGAGTTGGTCGCCGAGACGCTCGGCGAGCACGTCTTCGACTTCTTCTTGCGCAACAAGCGCCGCGAGTGGGAGGACTACCGCCGCCAGGTGACCGAGTTCGAGCTGGAGCGCTACCTCAACCGGCTGTAATCACTCTGGGTTCGGCTCCTGGCTGAGTTCTCTGGGTTCGGCTCATCCTCCCCCCGTGGTGTCGGCTCGTTCCTCGCCGTCCCCGCTCGCGTTCCTCGCCGTCCCCGCTCGGGGCATCGTCGGCCGAACCGCCGCACCTGCTCCCGGCATCGTCGGCCGACCCGGAGTCCGCTCGCGGACAACCACCCTCTCCCGGGTCGGGATAGGTTTTGGGGTATGCGGGAACGCGTCGAATCTGCGAGCGCCGCCTTCGCGCGGCTGGGCTTCGCTGACCCGGCTAAGGCGCAGCGGCTGGTGACCGATCCGGCACTCGCGGGGCTCATCGACCCGCTCGACGCAGACTTCGAGGATGGCGTCATCGAAGCGCTCGGTGAGGTCGCCGACCCCGACCTCGCGCTGCTCGCGCTCGTCCGGCTCATGGAGGCCCTGCGGGCACGCATCGGCGCCAATCCCGACGACGAAACCCTCGGCAAGGAGCTTCCCGCCCTCATCGCCACCCTGCGGGGCCCCAGCATCGGCCGGCAGCGACTCCTTGCCGTCCTCGGCGCCTCGATCACCCTCGGCGATCACCTCGTGGCCCATCCCGAGCACTGGCGCAGCGTCGCCGAGTCCCAACCTCGCACCCGGCAACAGCGGGTCGACCGACTTGTCAACCGCGTCACCGCACCACCCGATGGCCTGAGCCCCGACGACGCCCTCCGCGTCTATTACCGCCGCGGCCTGCTCGGGATCGCGGCCCTCGACCTGATCGCCCCGGACCCGCTCGACAAACTCCCGGACACCGCTGCCGCGCTCGCCGACCTCGCCGAGGCAGCCCTCGAAGGCGCGCTCGTCATCGCCCAGAACGAAGCCCCCCAGGACGCGGCCGCCTGCCGTCTGACCGTGATCGCCATGGGCAAGACGGGCGGCCGTGAGCTCAACTACATCTCCGATGTCGACGTCATCTTCGTCGCCGAACCCACGGACGGCACCAGCGAACAGGAGGCCATCGCCGCGGCCAGCCGCCTCGCCATGCGCCTGATGACCGCCTGCTCCGCCTCCACCGCCCACGGCACCCTCTGGCCGGTCGACGCGGCCCTGCGGCCCGAGGGCAAGAACGGCCCGCTCGTGCGGACCATCGCCTCGCACAAGGCCTATTACGAGCGGTGGGCCAAGACCTGGGAGTTCCAAGCCCTGCTCAAAGCCCGCGTGGTGGCCGGCGACCGGGAGGTCGGGGCGGCATACCTCGAGGCTGTGTCCCCGATGGTCTGGGAGGCGGCCTCCCGCGACAACTTCGTCGACGACGTCCAGGCGATGCGCCGCCGCGTCGAGGCGCACATCCCCAACGCCGAGGCCGACCGGCAACTCAAACTCGGCCCCGGCGGTCTGCGCGATATCGAGTTCAGCGTCCAACTCCTCCAGCTTGTCCACGGCCGCACCGACGCGCGCATCCACTCGGGCACCACTCTCGACGCGCTCGCCGCACTCTCGGAGTTCGGGTATGTCGGGCGCGACGACGCCGCGCAACTTTCGGCGGCATACCGGCTGCTCCGCACCCTGGAGCACCGGATCCAGCTGCTGCGGCTGCGGCGCACCCATCTGATGCCGACCTCGCCGGCCGAGCTTCGCCGCCTGGGCCGCGCTCTCGGTCACCGCCAGGACCCCGCGAATGCCGTTCTCGCAGAATGGAAGACGCAAGCCCGCGAGGTCCGCCGACTGCACGAGCGGCTCTTCTATCGCCCGCTGCTCAATGCCGTCGCGCGCCTGGGCACCGACGAGGTTCGCCTCACGCCCGAGGCGGCCAAGGAACGCCTGAGCGCGCTCGGTTTCCGCGACCCCGCGGGTGCCCTGCGCCATCTGGAGGCGCTCACCGAGGGGCTCTCTCGGCGGGCCGCGATCCAACGTCACCTGCTGCCCGTCATGCTCGGCTGGTTCGCTGCCGAGGCCGACCCCGATGGCGGGCTGCTCGCCTTCCGCACCGTGAGCGAGGCACTCGATGCCAGCCATTGGTACCTTCGCTTGCTCCGCGACGAACCCGCCGCCGCCGAACAGCTCGCGCGCACCCTGGCCCGCAGCCGGTTCGCCGCGCAGATCCTCATCTCCGCCCCCGAAGCCGTGCAAATCCTCGGTGAGCCCGGGGGAGTGGTGCCGCACTCCCGCGACGACATCGAACGCCGTATGCGGATCGCCATCCAGCACAAGTCGACCCCCGAGGAGGCAGTCGCCGCCGCCCGCCAGGTGCGCCGCGTCGAGTTGTTCCGCATCGCGGTCGCCGATCTCGTCGGGGGCCTTCCCCAACCCGAGGTCGGCCGGGCCCTCTCCGACCTGACCGGCGCGACGATCCAGATCGCGCTGGACGTCGCGATCGATCAAGAACAACGAAGAACCAGTGCCCCGCTGCTGACCGACCTGCTCGTCGTGGGCATGGGCCGCCTTGGTGGCAACGAACTCGGCTACGCCTCGGACGCCGACGTGCTCTTCGTCCACTCACCCCGCGTCGGCGCCGACGAGCACCAAGCGCAGTCCCAAGCGCTCGGCATCGTCAAGGACCTCCAGCGGCTCCTCAGCGTCCCCGGACCCGATCCCGCGATCGGCCTCGACGCCGACTTGCGCCCCGAGGGCAAGAACGGCCCACTCGTGCGCAGCCTCGATTCCTATCGCGCGTACTACGACCGGTGGGCGCTGATCTGGGAAGCCCAGGCCCTCGTCCGCGCCCGCCCGGTCGCCGGTCACGCAGACCTGTCGGCTGCTTTCGTCGACCTCATCGACCCGATTCGCTGGCATGGCGCCGGACTCTCGAGTCAGGACTTGCGCGAGATCCGGCGGCTGAAGGCCCGTATGGAGGCCGAGCGCTTGCCCCGCGGCGCCGATAAGCGCACCCATTTCAAGCTCGGCACCGGCGGGCTCTCCGATGTCGAATGGACGGTCCAGACGCTGCAGATGGAGCACGCGCACAGCTATCCCAGCCTGCGCACCACCTCGACGCTGCCCGCGCTGACCGCCGCCGCCCAGGCCCGGCTCATCTCCAGCGCCGACGCCGCCGATCTCGCCGAGGCCTGGCAGTTCGCGGCGCACGCCCGCAATGCGGCGATGCTCTATCGCGGCCGGCCCGTGGAGTCGATCCCGACCGACGCCCGCGAGGCCGATGGCACGGCCCGGATCATGGGCTTGCCGCCCGGCTCCGGACAGGAACTCGGCGAGGACTATCGCCGCATCGCCCGGCACGCTCGCACCGTCGTCGACCGCGTCTTCTACGACAACCCGCCCGCCTGAAACGCCGGTGAGGTCATCGCGGCAGGCAACCTAGACTGGCCGCCATGATGCAGCGACTGGATCTGCGTGGCCGATCCCTGTCCCTGCGCGAGCTTCGCGAGGGCTTGCCCAGGGCGCAGTTCGATGTCGACGCGGCACTGCATACGGTCGAACCCATCTGCGCAGCGGTCCGCGAGCGCGGCGCCGAAGCGCTCAAAGACTTCGCCGAGCAGTATGACGGGGTGCGCCCCCAGCGCCTGCGCGTCCCCGCCGCCGCGCTCCAGGCCGCGCTGGCCCAGCTCGACCCCGACGTGCGGGCGGCACTGGAGGTCAGCATCGACCGGGCCCGCCGCGTGCACGCCGACCAGGTGCGCACCGCGACCACCACCCAGGTCACCGACGGCGGCACCGTCACCGAGCGCTGGGTGCCCGTCGACCGTGTCGGTCTCTATGTCCCCGGTGGTCGAGCGGTCTATCCGAGCTCGGTGGTCATGAATGTCGTGCCCGCCCAACTCGCCGGCGTCGGCTCCCTCGCGGTCGCGAGCCCCCCGCAAAAGGAAACCACCGGGGAGCTCGCCGGCTACCCCCACCCGAGCATCCTCGCCGCGTGCGCTCTGCTCGGGGTCGAGGAGGTGTATGCCGTGGGCGGCGCCCAAGCGGTCGCCGCACTGGCATACGGCTTCACCGACGGCGAGGACGTCTGCGAACCGGTCAGCCTCGTGACCGGACCGGGCAATATCTATGTTGCCGCCGCCAAGCGGCTGCTCAAGGGCGTCATCGGCATCGACGCCGAAGCTGGCCCGACCGAGATCGCGATCCTCGCCGACGCCGGAGCCGATCCGGAGTATGTCGCGGCCGACCTGATCAGCCAGGCCGAGCACGACCCGCTGGCCGCCTCCGTCCTGGTCACCGACTCTGCGGGGCTCGCCGAGGCCGTGACTGCCGCGGTGGCTCGCCGGGCGGCCGCGACGAAGCACTCCGAGCGAGTCATTGAGGCCCTCACCGGCCCGCAGTCCGCGATCGTCCTCGTCGATGATCTCGAGCAGGGCCTTGCCGTCGTGAATGCGTATGCCGCCGAGCACCTCGAGGTCATCACCTCCGACGCCCCGGCCCTCGCCGCACGCGTCCGCAATGCCGGCGCGATCTTTGTCGGCCCGTACAGCCCGGTCTCGCTCGGCGACTATGCCGCCGGCTCCAATCACGTGCTGCCGACCGGCGGCTGCGCGTGCCACAGCAGTGGGCTGTCCGTGCAGTCTTTCCTGCGCGGGATTCATGTCATCGACTACTCCCGGGAGGCGCTCGCGGAGGTCGCCGCCCATGTCGTCACGCTCGCCCAAGCCGAGGACCTGCCGGCTCACGGCGAGGCCGTAACGGCCCGCTTCGAGACGATGGCGGAGCGCTGAGCTGATGTCCACCGAGAGCCCGTCGAGCGGGCTGCGTGCCCTGCTGCGCGAAGATCTGCGTGCCGAAAAGCCCTATGGCGCACCGCAATTGACGGTCAGCGCCGCGCTGAACACCAACGAAAATTCCTACCCGGTTCCGGATGAGGTGGTCGCCGACATGCTTGCCGAGCTCGGCGAGGCGCTGCCTACCCTCAACCGCTATCCCGATCGGGAGTTCACGTCCCTTCGGGAGGCGCTCTCGGCATACCTCACCCGCAGCGGCACGGCGATCGCCCCCGACCAGGTGTGGGCGGGCAATGGCTCCAATGAGGTGCTGCTGCACCTGCTGCAAGCCTTCGGCGGCCCCGGCAGGCGCGCCATCGGCTTCACGCCGTCCTATTCGATGCACTCGATCATCGCGACCACGACGGGCACGGCGTGGACGTACGGACGTCGCAGCGCTGACCCGGAGCGACTGTTCACCCTCGACGCTGACTCGGTCGCGGCCCAGATCGCCGACGCCGCGCCGCAGCTGGTCTTCATCTGCTCGCCCAACAACCCCACCGGCACCGCGGTCGGCCTCGACGTCATCGAGGCCGCCTATGCAGCAGCCCCCGGCGCCGTGGTCGTCGTCGACGAGGCCTATGCCGAGTTTGCCCGCCCCGGCACCCCGAGCGCCCTGAGCCTGCTCGCCGGCCGCGAGCGGCTCGTCGTCACCCGCACCCTGAGCAAGGCCTTTGCGCTGGCCGGGGGCCGGCTCGGCTATCTCGCCGCCGACCCCGAGCTGGTCGACCTGCTGCGCCTGGTGCGTATGCCGTACCACCTGTCCGCACCCAGCCAGGCGGTCGCGCGGGCCGCGCTGCGGCATACCGACACCATGTTGTCCACGGTCGGTGCGGTGAAGGACCAGCGGGACCGGCTGGTGACTGAACTGACCAGCCTCGGCTATGCGCCAGTGCCCAGCGACGCGAACTTCGTGCTCTTCGGCGGACTGGCCGACGCCGGGCACACCTGGCAGGGCCTGCTCGACCGCGGCGTCTTGGTGCGCGATGTTGGCATCCCGCACTATCTTCGGGTGACGGCCGGAACACCGGCGGAAACCACCGCCTTCCTCGACGCCCTCGCGGCGCTCGGACCGACCCACCGCATCAACTCTGGAGACACGAATTAGCATGGCGCGCAAGGCAACTCGCACCCGCACCACGAGCGAGTCCGACGTCCGGGTGGTCGTCGACCTCGACGGGACGGGGCGTTCGAGCATCAGCACCGGCGTCGGCTTCTACGACCACATGCTCACCGCGCTCGCCAAGCACTCCCTGATCGACCTCGAGATTCAGGCCACCGGCGACCTCCACATCGACGCCCACCACACCGTCGAAGATGTCGCCATCGTGCTCGGTGAAACGCTCGGCGAGGCGCTGGGGGACAAGGCCGGCATCTCGCGTTTCGGCGACGCCACGGTGCCCCTCGATGAGGCCCTGGTGCACGCGGTCGTCGATGTCGCGGGACGGCCATACTGCGTGCACACCGGCGAGCCGGAGGGGCAGGTGTATGTCCTGATCGGCGGGCAGTATGCCGGCAGCCTCACGCAGCACTTCTTCGAGACCATCGCCTTCCGCGCCCAGATCGCCCTGCACATTCGCGTCCTCGCCGGCCGCGACCCGCACCACCTCGTGGAGGCGCAGTTCAAGGCCTTCGCGCGGGCGCTGCGCGCCGCGGTCGCCGTCGACCCGCGGGTCAGCGGTGTGCCGAGCACGAAAGGTGCTCTCTGAGAAGTGAATTCCCGCGGTGACGATTTCACGACAGGTGCCATGGTCGGCAACCTGTTGCTCGTGCGTGCCCGGGTGGATCAGGTCTCGACGTGGGTCGGGAAGGGCCTGGTGGCCGCGCATGTCACGCCGCTGGGTGACTGGACGGCCGTGACCCCGGCACGGGTCAGCGCCAATGCCGCCCCGCCATATGACGATGCCCGCAGCACCCTGGCGGCCCGCCCGCTGAGCACCTCGCTGCGGCCCGCCGTCGGCTTCTTCGTCACCGGCCGGCGCGGCATCGTCGTCGTCTCACCGCCCGGCTGGCGGGCCGTGAAACGTTGGCTGATCTGGGAGCCGGAGGACGGGCCGGTCCGTGCGCCGCGCCTGGCCAATGCTCGCCCTGTCGATCTCGCGACGGTCTCGGGAGTCGGTGGGGCTGGCCTGCCGAGTGTCGTCGCGGCCGTGAAGTCCGCGCACTCGGCGCCGATTGCCTGGCTCGCCGCGGTGCACGCCGCCTTGCGGCTGCCCGGCCACAGCTTGCTGCTCGAGCCGGATGCCCCACGCGGCAAGCTGGTCGAGCCGTCGCCGAAGCGCGTCGCCGCCTTCGACAAGGTCGCCCGCGAGGAGGCGGCGCACCGCGCCGAGGTGGCCGACCCGCCATACCCAGGAACACTCGCATGAGCGCCCCCTCGGTTGTTGTCTTCGACTATGGCTCCGGCAATATCCGCTCCGCCGTCCGGGCCCTGGAACGGGTGGGCGCCGCGGTCACCTTGACCGCCGATCCTGCGGCCGCCCTCGCCTGCGACGGACTGTTCGTGCCCGGCGTCGGCAACTTCCACGCGTGTATGTCCGGCTTGCGCGCCGCCGACGGGCCGCGGATCATCGACATTCGGCTCGCCGGTGGACGGCCGGTGCTCGGCGTCTGCGTGGGCATGCAGGTGATGTTTGACGGCTCCGACGAGCCGAGCATGGCACGCGTCGACGGCATCGGTGAGTGGCCCGGCGTGGTGCGCCGGCTGCCCGCCGAGGTCGTTCCGCATATGGGCTGGAACACCCTGGATGTCGCGCCCGGCTCGCGGCTGTTCGCCGGCGTTGCGGACCAGGCCTTCTATTTCGTGCACTCGTATGCCGCCCTCACCTGGGATCTGCCGCCCGCCGATGGTGCGATGGCCGCCGCCGCGCCGCTGGTCAGCCGCTGCCGCTATGGCACCGACTTCATCGCCGCGGTCGAAAACGGCCCACTATCTGCCACGCAGTTCCATCCGGAGAAGTCCGGCGATGCGGGATTGCAGCTCCTCCAGAATTGGGTGCAATCCCTATGAGTGCGACGCGCAAAACCACCCGCGGCCGGTCAAGCAGCAAGACCACGTCGCGAAGCGGCGCGGGCCGCTCGACAACGAGCCGGTCCACAACGCGCCGCTCCACGACGAGCCGCACCACCATGCGGCGCCGGACAACGCGGCGACGCACCACGCCCACGGTTGCGACGACGATCGGCTCGGCGCTTGGCCTGCTGATCGTCACGGCCTTGACGCGCATGACCTGGCCGCAGCGATTGGGCCTTGTCGCGGTCGTTCTCGTCGCCGGGCTGGCATACATCCTGTGGAGCAATCGCGCCGAGATCGCTTCAGCCGCGGCGGGCAGCGCCGCGAGCGATCCAAGCACCCTCGCCGGACTGCCCGTCGACGGCGCATCGGCGCCTGGCGATCACACCTTCGATGACTCCCCTCAGGACTCCCCATCCTCAGACTCTGGTCCGCCCGACTCTGGCCCGAGCGATGCCGGGTCCTCCGACTGCTCGACCGATTCCTCCACCTCGGATTAGGAAGCCATGACCGACACCCCCCGTCTCGAACTCTTGCCCGCCGTCGATGTCGCAGACGGCCGAGCCGTGCAACTCCAGCAGGGTGTCGCGGGCAGCGGCTGGGAGTTCGGCGACCCGATCGAGGCGGCGCTGGCCTGGCAGGAGCAGGGCGCGGAGTGGCTGCACCTGGTCGATCTTGATGCGGCCTTCGGCCGCGGTTCGAACGCCGACCTCCTCGCGCAAATCGTTGGTCGCCTGGACATCAAGGTCGAGATGAGTGGCGGCATCCGAGACGAGGAGACCTTGCGTCGGGCGCTGTCCACCGGCTGCCGTCGGGTCAATGTCGGCACCGCCGCGCTGGAGAATCCCGAGTGGACCCGCCAGGCCATCGCCGACTATGGCGACCGGGTCGCCATCGGCCTCGATGTGCGCGGCGAGACGCTGGCCGCACGGGGCTGGACGCGCGAGGGCGGCAACCTGTGGGAGACCCTTGCCCGCCTCGATGCTGAGGGCTGCTCGCGCTATGTCGTGACCGATGTCAACAAGGACGGCATGCTCCAGGGCCCCAACCTGGAGTTGCTGAAATCCGTTGCGCAGCATACGAATGCGCCGCTCGTCGCCTCGGGTGGCGTGTCCACTCTCGCGGATATCGCGGCCATTCGCGAACTCGTCGGCGTCGGCGTCGAGGGTGCGATCATCGGCTCCGCGCTCTACAAGGGCGCCTTCACCCTGCCCGAAGCCTTGGATGTCGCCGGCCGACCGTGACCCGGTGGCCCGGACTCTCGGCCCGGTCCTGGATGCCGCGCGGGCCCGCTCGACGCGGGATCCTTCTCGTCAGCCTGGCGGCAACCGGCGTCCTCGCGTATGTCGCGCATCACCTGCCAGAGCAGCACCAGGCCGTCCGGTCCGCCCTCGCCCTCGGCTCGGTCCTCACCGGCCTGCTCATCGGAGCCCTCTTCTTTTATGCGCTTTTTCGACCCGTCGCCCCGCGTCATGTCCTCGCCGCCGGGCTGTGGTCGGGTGCCTTGGTCGGTGCAGCGCTCTTCGAAGTCCTCAAACAACTCTCCGGGCGCTTGCTCGCCTCGACCGCCGGCGCACCGGCCATCCAAGCGTTCGGGATCTCGATGATCCTGCTCGTGTGGATCTACTACTTCTCCCGGGTCGTCATGTTCGCTGCCGCCTGGGCAGCGACCGCCGACCCCCGCCGCCTCGGAGCCGCCAGATGACGAACCCCCGCGATCACGCGCACCACCCTTCTCACGTCCCCGCGGCCGAGGCCACCGATTCCGCCGGTATGCCGTGGGCCCGCCGCGACCTGAGCCCGTCGGGCTTCGAGGGCGACACGGGCATAAGTGATCCGGTCGTGCTCGCCGCCCTCGGCGGGTCGGACGAGGAGGCCATGATGGCGGCCTTGGCCAGCGCACGATTCCTGGTCGCCGTCGTCGCCCACGCCGACGAAATCGTCACCGGGGACGATGGGCTGGTGCACGACGCGAGCGTCGACATGGCCCTCGTGACGCTCGTCGCTCCGGACGGGCGCCGGGCGCTGCCCGCCTTCACCGGCCTCACCGAGTTGACCGCCTGGGACGCCTCGGCCCGGCCGGTGCCGGTGACTGCCGACCGGCTGGCCCAGGCGGCCGTGGCGGAGGGCTGCGAGGTGATCGTCGTCAACCTCGGCACCCCGAGTGCGCGCGAGCTGCGAGCAAGCCAGGTGTGGGCGCTGGCGATGCAGCGCGGGTGGGTGCCTCCGCATACGGACGAGTTCGTGGAGCGCTCCGTGGCCGCCGCCTGCGCGGCACTGCCGGAGGTCACCGAGCACGCGGTGTATGCTGCCCAGCCCGCCGGCACCCTCGGCGTTGAGTTGACGTTGAGGCCCGGGCTGAGTGAACAGCAGGTCCGCGAGCTTCTGACCGGGCTGGGGGAGCGGCTCGCCGCCGACGGCGAGTTCCGCGCCCGCATCGACGGCCTCGCCTTCCGCCTCGGCCGGGCCGACACCGCGTCGCCCTGACGCCGACATCAGTCGTCCGAGCCCACCGCTGCACCCTGGTATGCTGGATGTCAACTGATTCGCCATGCCCCGGTGTGGCGGATGCTCAAGAGAAGACGACGGCACTCGACTTCCACCCGCGTTCCATTGCTCTAGATGGCCGGGTCTGACGGTCCCGCCCCTGTGGCGAGCCCGTCGCGAGCGTCCCAACGGACGCGCGCGACGGTATACCGTCCCGACTGCCGCCCGACCTCTCGCGAGCCTCGCGGGGGGTCTTCGTCATTTCTGGCGGGGGCGCCCCGAGAGCGCAGCACCACCGCATACGACCAAGGAGAAGCACATCAGCGAGCCTCGCATCAACGACCGGATCCGCGTCCCCGAGGTGCGGCTGGTCGGCCCCAACGGTGAGCAGGTCGGAATCGTCCGCGTCGAGGACGCGCTCCGGCTGGCCGCCGAGGCCGACCTCGACCTCGTCGAAGTCGCGCCGATGGCCAAGCCACCCGTCGCCAAACTCATGGACTACGGCAAGTACAAGTACGAAGCCGCCATGAAGGCCCGGGAGGCCCGCAAGAACCAAGTCAATACCGTCATCAAGGAGATCAAGCTCCGCCCCAAGATCGACGCGCACGACTACGGCACCAAGAAGGGCCACGTCGAGCGCTTCCTCAAGGCGGGGGACAAGGTCAAGGTCACGATCATGTTCCGTGGTCGTGAGCAGTCCCGTCCCGAGCTCGGTTTCCGCCTGCTGCAGAAGCTGGCCGCCGATATCGCCGAACTCGGCTTCGTCGAGTCCTCGCCGAAGCAGGACGGCCGCAACATGGTCATGGTGATCGGTCCGACGAAGAAGAAGTCCGAGGCCCGCGCCGAGCAGCGTCGCCGGCAGGCCGACCACGACGCCCCGACTGCTGAGGTCGCGGACGTCGAGCCGGCCATGGACGCTCCCGAAGCGTCCTGAATGACCTGACGGGGCAACCCGTCGAATGCACACACCCGGTGGCAGCGTGCGCTGCCGCAGTTCATAAGAAGGAGATCGGCTGCCATGCCGAAGAACAAGACCCACAGTGGGGCCAAGAAGCGCTTCCGCATCACGGGCAGCGGCAAGATCATGCGCCAGCGCGCCAACCACGTCCACAAGTTCCACGAGAAGAGCCCGCAGCACGCGCGCCGTCTCGCGAATGACGTCGAGTTGGCTCCCGCCGACACCAAGACGGTCAAGCGTCTCCTCGGCCGCTGAGGCCCACCCTCGCGGCCTTCGCCGCTTCCCCACCTCGAGTTTGAAGAAGTAACAAGGAGAATCACGTGGCACGCGTGAAGCGGGCGGTCAACGCCCACAAGAAGCGCCGGGTCGTCCTGGAGCGCGCCAGCGGTTACCGCGGTCAGCGCGGTCGTCTGTACCGCAAGGCCAAGGAGCAGCTCAACCACTCCATGACCTACAGCTACCGCGACCGCCGGGCCAAGAAGGGTGACTTCCGTCGCCTCTGGATCCAGCGGATCAACGCGGGCGCCCGCGCCAATGGCATGACCTACAACCGCTTCATCCAGGGCCTGCGCGCCGCCGAGATCGACGTCGACCGTCGCATGCTCGCCGAGCTCGCCGTAAACGACGAGGCGGCCTTCGCCGCGCTGGTCGAGATCGCCAAGGCCAATGTGCCGGCTGGCGACGAGAAGGCCTCTGCCTGAGCTTGTCTCGCAACGCTGAACGCCGGGCCGGAGCCCCGCTGACCAACCCCCGATCCGATCGGGTGCGTTCGGTCCGGGCCCTGGCCCGGCGTTCCGTGCGTATGCAGTCCGGTCGCTTCCTCGTCGAGGGCCCGCAGGCCGTCCGGGAGCTGGTGCGGTATGCCGCCCCGTCGATCGTCGATCTCTATGTCACCGCTGCCGCGGGGGAGCGGTATGCCGCCGTGCTCGACTCTGCCTATGCCGCAGGCGTTTTCGTGCACTCCGTGAGCGATGAGGTGCTCGCGGCAATGGCCGACGCCGAGACCCCACAGGGCATGCTTGCCGTCGCGCAGCAGCCAGAGGTGTCGTTGACGTCGGTGCTGGCTGGTTCGCCCCGCCTGCTGGTGCTGCTGCAGGAAGTCCGCGATCCCGGCAACCTCGGCACCGTGATCCGCGGCGCCGATGCCGCCGGGTCCGATGCCGTGCTCATCACCGACTCCTCCGTGGATGCCTACTCGCCCAAGGTCGTTCGCTCCACGGCCGGCTCCCTGTTCCACTTGCCGGTCGTCACGGGCCTGGAGGCCTCGGCGACGATTCAGGAGTTGGCGAGCCACGGCATACGCACCCTCGCCACGGAAGGCGAGGCTGCGACTTCGTTGGCCGATGTTGACTTGACAACCCCGCACTGCTGGGTGATGGGCACCGAGGCCCAGGGCCTGCCGGATTCCCTTGCCACCCAATGCGATCAGCGGGTCGCCATCCCCATCTACGGCAAGGCCGAGTCGTTGAATATGGCGATGGCCGCCACGATCTGTCTCTACACCTCCGCCACCGCCCAGCAACCCCTCGCGCCCTACTGACCCAAAGGCCGGGAACCCGGTGGGACGGCGGCGGATGGCATGCGCGATGCTTGTCCTCGCAGAGCCGCCACGCCGAAGGAGCACCAATGGACCACCAGGCCAAGGAGCAGGTCAAGGCAACCCTGCTCGAGCGACTTCGGCGCGACCTCGCCGCCTCGAAGGCCAACCTGCAGACGTTGCATGACGCGGCCGAAGTCGATCAAGACTCCTCCTCATCCGTCGATGACCTGTCACAGTCCGACAGCTCCGGCGACCTGACCGGCATCTTCGAGGAATCCACCGCGGCGCAGGAGGCGGAGGTCGCCCGGGTGGAAGCGCTCGACTTCGGGCCCAAGGACACCATCACCCCGGGGGCGATCGTGGGCTTCGACGGCTCCCGCTTTGTGGTCGGAGTCGTGGCCGACGAGTTCGATTGCGATGGCACGACCTACGAAGGCATCTCCGCAGACGCCCCGATCTTCGACGCCATCCATGGGCTTCGCGCCGGCGACCAGTTCAGCTTCCGCGGCCGCGAGCACACCATCGACTTTCTCGCCTAGCACCTGCGTCAACCGGCGCTGGGCGGTCAGTCCGTGATCGGCGCCCGGTCACGATGGATGCGCAGGAAACCACCCTGCAGGACCGGCGCGAAAGCGTCGGGATTGTCCTCCACGGTGACCTCGACGAGATCCCCGTCGCGGGCCTTGAACCGCAGGGCTTCGCTGGAATAGATCCCGAGCCGCACGCGGACCACATGCGTGCCGGGGTCGAGAACGCGAGTGCACGCTGAGCCACCTCGCGGCGCGCTTGGGCGTCAACGCCTCGAGTGCCCAGCGCCAGGTCGACCGATTGCTGGCTCTCGACTTGGTGGCCCGTCGTGAGGACGCGGAGGACCGGCGGCAGGTGCGCCTGCGGTTGACGCGAGCCGCCGAACGCCTGGTTGATCGCGTGGTCCGTCATCGTCGTGCGGCCATCGCGCGGATTGTGGCGGACATGCCCGAGGAACACCGCGGGGGTCTGGTGGACGCGTTGACCTCCTTCGCCGACGCGGCCGGCGATCTCCTCCCGTCAGATCCTGCCGCCCGGCTCGGGTGGTAGTTCGGGGGTGCCGATCAGCTGGCGCGCTCGGCAGCGGCCGCGATATCGGCCAGATCGCGGCGCATCACTTTCGCCGTCGCCTTGGCCCCCAGCGGCCCCAAGACCGACCACGCCAGACGCGCCACTCGGCCGGGAGTCGCCTGCTCGGCATCGAAATGCATCGTGATCCGCGAGCCGGACCCGGCAGGCTCGACCTGAAAGACCGTGACGTAGGCGACACCCTTGTCCTGCGTACGCACCACGGTCCGCCGCGGCGCATCGACCTCGGCCACCCACATTTCTTGAGTCTCTTCCTTTCCAAACATCCGGCGCGTCTCCCGCCACCGGGTGCCCACGGCATACGGCCCGGGGGTGAGCATCTCGACCGCCGTCACCCCCGACAGGGTCTCGGCCGCGCCGGCGATATTGGTCAGCACCCCCCACACGGCCTCAGGTGCCGCCGTGCTCTGCTGCGTCAGGTGTATGCCGTGCCCGGCCATCCGCGCTCCTCGTCTCGAATCTGGGGTCGGGACATTCTCCCTGATCGCCGTCGTGGCATAGGTTGCCAGGAGAGTCAGGGGAGGCGACGGTGACAGAACAGCTGGTCGGGTGGGCGCGGCACCATGCCGCCGTTGAGGGGCTGCGCGCGCAATTGGCCGGTATGCCGCCCGGCAGCCCCGTCCGTCTCGCGAAGCGCACCTCGAATCTCTTCCGCCCGCGCGGCAGCACCGGCGTCGCCGGCCTGGACGTCTCGGACCTCGCAGGAGTCATCGAGATCGACCCAGGCATACGAGTGGCCCAGGTCCAGGGCATGTGCACCTATGAGAGCCTCGTCGACGCCACCTTGCCGCACGGGCTCATGCCCTACGTCGTCCCGCAACTGAAGACGATCACCCTCGGCGGGGCCGTCACGGGACTCGGCATCGAGTCGTCGTCCTATCGCGCCGGCCTGCCCCACGAGTCGGTGCGCGAACTCGACATCCTGACCGGCGCCGGCGAGATCCTCACGGCGAGCGACACCGAGCGGCCCGACCTCTTTCGCGCCTTCCCCAATTCGTATGGTTCATTGGGCTATAGCGTCCGCATCGCCATCGACCTGGCCCCCGTGCAGCCCTATGTCCGTCTCCGGCACCTTCGCTGTCACTCCGTGGCGGACCTGGTCCAGGAGCTCGAAAACCTTTTGGCGACAAGGACGTTCGACGGCGAACGCTTCGACTTCCTCGATGGTGTCGTCTTCTCGCCGAGCGAGAGCTACCTGATCGTCGCCACCTTCACAGACAGCGCTCCGTACACCTCGGACTACACGCATCGGCGGATTTATTACCGCTCGATCCAGCAGCGCGACGAGGACTATCTCAGCGTGCGCGACTACATCTGGCGCTGGGACACCGACTGGTTCTGGTGCTCACGCGGGCTCTTCGTGCAGAAGCCGGCGGTGCGCCGCGTCATACCCAAGAGGCTCTTGCGCAGCGAGGTCTATGGCAAGGTCATCCGCTTCGAGAACCGGCATGGCTGGTATGCCGCACTCCAGCAGCGTCGCGGCGGGTTGCCGAAGGAGCGCGTGGTTCAGGATGTCGAGATCCCGCTCGAACGCACCGAGGAGTTCCTCGCGTGGTTCCTCGACACGATCCCGATCGAGCCGATCTGGTTGTGCCCCATCAGGCTTCGCGACACGTCCCATGGCTCGCGTCCGTGGCCGCTCTACCCACTCACGACCGGCAGGGACTATGTCAATGTGGGCTTTTGGTCCGCAGTCGACATCCTCCCGGGTGCCACGGATGGTGATGTCAACCGCGCCATCGAGCACCAGGTGCACGCGCTTGACGGCCACAAATCGCTGTACTCGGATTCCTACTACGACGAGGACACCTTCGGGTCCCTCTATGGCGGTGAGGAGTATGCCCGCGTGAAGAAGATCTACGATCCGCACTCGCGCCTGCCGGGCCTGTATGCCAAGGCCGTGGGCCGGCGATGAGCCTCACGATCGGGGCAATCGTCGATCAGATCTTCGGCGAGTCCGCACCCTTCTTGCTCCGGGCGTATGACGGGTCGTCGAGTTCCAATGTCTCTGCGCCGGTCGTGCTGCACCTGAAGACCGAGCGCGGCTTGCGTTATCTGGTCAGCGCGCCGGGGGAACTCGGAGTAGTTCGGGCCTATGTGCAGGGCGACCTGGACATCGACGGTCTCGATGAGGGCGACCCCTACGATCTCATCGACCAGCTCAAGGATGCCCTCGCGGTTCGGGTGCCTAAGCCGCGCAAGGTCACGGAGATCCTTGCGAGCCTCGGCCCGCGGATGTTCATCCCGCCGGAGCTTCCGGAGCTCGAGAACCCACCGGGGTGGCGCCGGTTGGCCGAGGGTCTGCGGCATTCCAAAAGCCGTGACGCACAGGCCATCTCGCATCACTATGACGTCAGCAATGCGTTCTACGAATTGGTGCTCGGGCCGTCCATGGCCTACACCTGCGCCTGCTATCCGCGCGCTGACGCGAGCTTGGAAGAGGCTCAAGCGCACAAGTTCGATTTGGTCTGCCGCAAGCTCGGCCTCCAGCCAGGGATGCGCTTGCTAGATGTCGGCTGCGGCTGGGGCGGCATGGTCCGCCACGCCGTGCAGCACTATGGCGTCCGGGCCATCGGCGTGACGCTTTCCGGGGAGCAGGCGGCATACGGCCAGCAGTGGATCGCCCGGGACGGCCTCGCCGACCGCGCGCAGATCCGGCATAGCGACTATCGCGATGTCACCGAGTCCGACTTCGATGCGATCTCCTCCATCGGGCTGACCGAACACATCGGCGTCAAGAACTATCCCGGCTACTTCGCCTTCCTCCACGAGCGGCTCGCGGACGGCGGGCGGCTGCTCAATCACTCGATCACCCGGCCGAGCACGGCGCACGGATCGATCATGCGGGGCGGGTTCATCAACCGCTATGTCTTCCCCGACGGAGAGTTGGCGCCCGTCGGGACGATCATCACGGCGATGGCCGATCAAGGTTTCGAGATCCGGCACACCGAGGACCTGCGCGAGCACTACGCCCGCACCTGCCGCGCCTGGGCGCGCAATCTCAGCACGAACTATGACGCCGCCGTCGCCGAGGCGGGTCGCAGCACGGCGCGGGTGTGGGGGCTCTATCTCGCCGGCAGTTCGCTCGGCTTCGCGCGCAACGAGATTCAACTGCACCAAGTGCTCGGGCAAAAGGTCGGGCCGGGGGGAGCGGCGGCATACCCCCTGCGGCCGCGCTTCGAGGACTGAAACTCGTATGCCGCCCGCCCACCCGCCCACGTAGACTCGGGGGCTGTTCGCGAGCGCCCTCGGGCGGCCCCTATCGAAAGCATCGAGCCACCTCCTGATGTCCGGACCCAATACCAACTACGACCCGGTCGAGGTCGCGGCGTTGGCACCTGATGCGGTCGAGGCCGCCCAGGCCGCCGCGCTCGCCGCCATCGCCGAGGCTTCCTCGCTGGGCGCCCTCAAGGCGGCCCGATCGGCGCACCTGGGTGACAAGTCGCCGCTCGCCCTGGCGAATCGCGAGATCGGTGCGCTGCCGCCGAGCGCGAAGGCGGCGGCCGGCAAGCTCGTAGGGCAGGCCAAGGGCGCCGTCAACCAGGCGTTCGCCGCGCGTCAGGTCGCGTTGGAGGCCGAGCGCGACGAGCGCATCCTCATCGACGAGGCCGTCGACGTCACGCTGCCGGCCGGTCGCCGGCCGCTGGGCCGGCGCCACCCGATCGAGTTGATGAGCGAGCGGATCGCCGACATGTTCGTCGGGATGGGCTGGGAGATCGCCGAAGGGCCCGAGGTCGAGGCCGAATGGTTCAACTTCGACGCCTTGAACTTCGACGCCGATCACCCGGCCCGCCAGATGCAGGACACCTTCTATGTGGAGCCGAGCGACGGGGGACTGGTGCTGCGCACGCACACCTCTCCGGTGCAGGCTCGCGCATTGCTAGAACGCGGTGCCCCGCTCGCGATCGCCTGCCTCGGGCGGGTCTTCCGCACCGACGAACTCGATGCCACCCACATGCCCGCCTTCCACCAAGTCGAGGGCCTGTGCGTCGACGAGGGGATCACGATGGCCCACCTCAAGGGCACGCTGGACACGCTCGCGACGCACCTGTTCGGCGAGGGCATCACGACGCGACTGCGGCCGTCATACTTCCCCTTCACCGAGCCGAGCGCTGAGATGGACCTGCTCTGCTTCGTCTGCCGAGGCACGGATTCGACCTGCCGCACGTGCAAGGGCACGGGTTGGATCGAGTGGGGTGGCTGTGGCATGGTCAACCGAAATGTGTTGTCCGCGTGCGGGATTGACCCCGACCGCTACACCGGCTTTGCGTTCGGTATGGGGATCGACCGGGCGCTGATGTTCCGGACGGGGGTCGCGGACATGCGAGACATGATCGAAGGTGATGTGCGCTTCGACGCGCAGTTCGGGATGGAGATCTAATGCGTATTCCCGTCGATTGGTTGCGGGAGTATGTCGAGGTGCCGGCCGATGCGCGCGGCCTCGACATCGCTGCCTCGCTGGTGCAGGTGGGCCTGGAAGAGGAGGGCTTGCACGGCGGGGACATCACCGGTCCCCTCGTCGTCGGCCGCGTCCTGACGATGGAGCCCGAGCCGCAAAAGAATGGCAAGACGATCAACTGGTGCACGGTCGACGTCGGCGCTGCGAATGGCACCGGCGAACCGCAGGGAATCGTCTGTGGCGCACACAATTTCGCGCCCGGTGATCTCGTGGTCTGCATCCTGCCCGGCGGTGTCTTGCCCGGCGGCTTCGCCATCTCGGCGCGCAAGACCTATGGCCACGTCTCGTCCGGCATGATCTGCTCGGTCCGCGAACTCGGCATCGGCGAGGACCATGACGGCATCCTGGTCCTGACCGACCGGCCCGACGCCGCATCGCTCGTGCCGGGGCAGGACGCCATCCCGTTGCTCGGTTTGGACCGCGAGACCGTCGAGGTCAATGTCACCCCGGATCGCGGCTACTGCTTCTCGATTCGCGGTGTGGCACGGGAGTACTCGCACGCCACCGGGGCCCGCTTCACCGATCCGGTGCTCGCCCTGGCCGCGGCCGCTCCGGCCGCGAATGGGGATGGGTATGCCGTCGAGCTGGCCGATGATGCCCCGATCCGCGGGCGGCAGGGCTGCAGTCGGTATGTCGCCCGCATCGTGCGCGGCATCGACGTGAGCGCGCCCACGCCCGCGTGGATGGCCGCCCGGCTCACCGAGGCGGGGATGCGTCCGATTTCGCTGCCGGTCGATGTGACGAATTACGTCATGCTCGGCCTTGGACAGCCGTTGCATGCCTTCGATCTGGCCACCCTGAACGGGCCGATCGTGGTGCGCCGGGCCCGTGCCGGGGAGTCCATGACGACCCTCGATGATGTGACCCGCACGCTGGACCCGACCGATCTGCTCATCACCGATTCTGGCGCCGACCGGGCGTTGGCCATCGCCGGCATTATGGGTGGTGCGGACACCGAGATCTCGTCTGTGACGACGGACGTTCTGATCGAGGCGGCGCACTTCGATGCCGTCTCCATTGCGCGCTCCGCCCGACGGCACAAGCTGCCGTCGGAGGCCTCGCGCCGATTCGAGCGCGGAGTCGATCCCCAATTGGCAGCTGCCGCAGCACAATTGGCAGTCGATCTGTTGGTCGAGCATGGTGGCGGTGTGGCCGATGCCGGGGTGACGGATGTCGGTGATCCGATCACGACCGCGCCGATCGACCTTGATCTGGAGCTGCCGTCGCGTCTCGTCGGAGTCGACTACTCCCCGGACCGGGTCGTTGCGGTCCTCACCGAGATCGGCTGCACCGTCCAGCGTGACGGCGAGCGAGCAGTGGTCACCCCGCCGTCCTGGCGGCCGGATCTGCGCAACCAGCCCGATCTGGCGGAGGAAGTCGCCCGGATCGATGGGTATGCCCGCATCCCCTCCGTCTTGCCCTCGCCCCCGGTCGGCTCCGGATTGACCCACGGTCAGCGGGTGCGACGCCTCGTCGCCAACCTCCTTGCCGCACAGGGCTACTCCGAGGTCTGGAATGCGCCCTTCGTGGGTGACGACCGGCATGCTGCCCTCGGGTATGACGTCTCCGCCGCCCGGGCGCGCACCGTGCGGCTAGCCAATCCGCTCTCGGACGAAGCGCCCTTGTTGCGGATTTCGCTGCTGTCGACGCTCGTGGATTCGTTGCGCCGCAACATTTCTCGCGGGTTCAAGGATGTCGCCCTCTTCGAGACCGGTCTCGTGCTCGCGCTGGAGGGCGCTCAGTCGCAGGCGCCCACCGAGGATGTCGGAGTGCTGCCGTCGGCGGAGGTGCTTTCGCGGATCCGCGATGCCGTCCCGCCCCAGCCCCGACACGTCGCTTTCCTCCTCGCCGGGGATCGCGATCGCTCGGGAGTCTGGGGTGCAGGTCGGCCGGCGGACATCTGGGACGCGCTGGAAACGGCATACGGCATCACCACGGCACTCGGTCTCACGGCCCGGGCGGTGGCCGACAACGCCATGCCCTTCCACCCGGGCCGGTGCGCTCGGATCGAGCTGACCGATGGCACTTTCCTTGGCCATGTCGGCGAGTTGCACCCGAAGGTCGTTGCGGCCCTGGGCCTTCCGGCCCGGACGATTGCGGGCGAGTTGATCGTCGACGCGCTGATCGCGGCGAGTGGCGAGCCCGCGAAGGCTGTGACCTTGAGTGGTTTTCCGATCGCCAACACCGATGTAGCGCTCGTCGTCGATGAGTCAGTGGTCGCGGCCGATGTTGAGGCGGCGCTTCGCCAGGGTGCTGGCGAGTTGTTGGAGTCGCTGACGCTCTTCGACATCTATCGTGGCGCGCAGGCGGGGGAGGGCAAGAAGTCGCTGGCATACCGTCTCGCCTTCCGCGCCCCCGACCGCACCCTGACGACCGACGAAGTCAGCGCCCTGCGCGACCGAGCCGTCGCCGCCGCCGCCAAGGCCACCGGCGCCATCCAGCGCTGACCGTCCCTCGCGGCGAGCCCTCAGCCGTCGAGCCGCCTTCTCGAACTTGCCCGCCGGCGAGCCGAGCGGGGTCTGTGAGTGGGAGCGGGGCTATATCCCCGCACCCACTCACAAACCGCTCCGCTGGGCCCACCAGTGGTCATACCCAGTTATACTCTCCGGACATGAAGACCGCGATCTCGGTGCCCGACGCCACCTTCACACGCGTGGAGCGCGTGGCGCGGGCCCATGGGCTGAATCGCTCGCAATTTTTCGCAGCCGCGGCTGAGGCCTATGCGGACACCTTGGAGGGTGATGCCCTGACGGCAGCCATCGATGCCGCGGCCCATGAGGCCGGCCAGGATTCTTCTTCTCGCTTCGCGGTGGCTGCGGCGTCCAGGGTTCTCGAGGTGCCGGGCGACGAATGGTAAGGCGTGGCCAGATCTATTGGTGCGACCTGGCTCCGGCGGTGGGGAGCGCGCCCGCCAAGCGTCGCCCGGTGCTGGTCATCTCCGACGATCGCTACAACCGCAGCAGGCTGGCCACCGTGATCGTCGCGACGCTCACCACCAACACGGGCCTCGCCGCCATGCCGGGAAATGTGTTCCTGTCGTCGACGTCGACGGGGCTGCCCCGCGACAGCGTGGTGAATGTGACGGCGCTCGCGACGCTCGATCGGCGATCGCTGGATGAGCATCCTGCGGGTGGAGTGCCCGAGCACCTCATGGATGAGGTCGATTCGGGCTTACGGCAAGTGCTGGGTCTCGCATAGCCCACAGCAACTGTGCATGAGATTGCGAAACTCTGTATACTCATGCGAGTGTCAATCAAGGTGGCCGTCGCCGGGGCGAGTGGGTATGCCGGGGGCGAACTCGTGCGCCTCCTGCTCGGGCACCCGCACGTCGAGATCGGTGCCCTGACCGCGAGCAGCAATGCCGGCCAGAGCGTGGGATCGGTACACCCGCACCTCACCCCCCTGTTCGATGCCGTGCTCCAGGACACCACCGCAGAATCGTTGGCCGGACACGAGGTGGTCTTCCTCGCACTGCCCCACGGCCACAGCGCAGCCCTCGCGGCCGAACTGCCGCCGGAGGTCGTCGTCATCGACTGCGGCGCAGACTTCCGGCTCGAGAGCGAGGCCGACTGGACCGGCTTTTATGACACGGCATATGCCGGTTGGTGGCCCTATGGTCTGCCGGAACTGCCTCTCGCACAAGGCGATCAGCGCAAGCATCTCAAGGACGCGAAGCGGATCGCCGTCCCCGGCTGCTACCCGACCGCCATCACTCTCGCGCTGGCGCCGGCCCTCAAGGCCGGCGCCATCGCCCCGGACGACCTCGTCGTCGTCGCCGCGTCGGGCACGTCAGGTGCCGGCAAATCCCTCAAACCACATCTCCTCGGCTCCGAGGTGATGGGGGCCATGTCGCCCTATGGCGTCGGGGGTGGGCACCGGCACACGCCGGAAATCGAACAGAACCTCGAAAGGGCCGCAGGGGAGCCCGTGACGGTCTCGTTCACGCCCACCCTCGCGCCGATGGCGCGCGGCATCCTCGCGACCTGCACGGGCAGGCTCGCGGCCGGGGCCACCGCCCAGGAGGTTCGCGCGGCCTATGAGCAGGAGTATGCGGATGAGCCCTGCGTCGTCCTGCTCCCCGAGGGCCGCTGGCCGCGCACCAGCGATGTCGTCGGCTCCAATGCCGTGCACCTCCAGGTGACTGTCGATGAGCGGGTCGGACGAGTGATTGCCGTTGCGGCAGAAGACAATTTGACCAAGGGGACGGCTGGGGCCGCGGTGCAGTGCATGAACATCGCCCTTGGCCTCCCCGAACTGACCGGCCTCTCGCTGGTCGGAATCGCCCCCTGACCGGCAGGAGTGAAGTATGTCCGTCACGCACCCCGCGGGCTTCCGCGCCGCGGGCATTACCGCTGGCCTGAAAGCCAGCGGCAAGCCCGACCTCGCCCTGGTCGTCAACGACGGGCCACAGCACACGGCGGCCGCTGTCTTCACCTCGAACCGCGTCGAGGCCGCGCCGGTCACCTGGTCGCGCCAAGTCCTCGCCGACGCCCGCGTCGACGCGGTGATCCTCAACTCCGGCGGCGCCAATGCGTGCACCGGCCACCAGGGCTTCCAGGACACCCATCGGACGGCCGAGAAGGTCGCCGAACTCCTCGGCCTCTCAGCCGGCGATATCGCCGTCTGCTCCACCGGACTAATCGGTGAGTTGCTCCCGATGGATCTGCTGCTCGCGGGCTGCGAAAGCGCCGCTGCCGCCTTGTCAGCTAGCGGGGGAGCGGACGCCGCGACCGCCATCATGACCACCGACACGGTCTCGAAGCAGGCGCTCTACGAAGCCGACGGCTGGAGCGTCGGCGGCATGGCCAAGGGCGCGGGCATGCTCGCGCCCGGCCTGGCGACCATGCTGGTCGTCCTGACAACTGATGCCGTGGCCGATTCCGAAGACCTCGCCGCGGCCCTGCGTGCGGCCACCAGCCGCACCTTCGATCGGGTCGATTCCGATGGCTGTATGTCGACCAATGACACGGTGATCGCCCTGGCGTCGGGAGCGTCCGGCATACCCGTGCCTGGTCATGGGCTGGAACGAGCCCTGACCGAGGTGTGCGCCGATCTCGCACTGCAACTGGTCCGCGACGCCGAAGGTGCAGCGCACGATATCCGGATCGATATCGTCTCTGCCGCAACGGAAGCCGAAGCCTTGGAGGTTGGGCGCGCCATCGCGCGCAGCAACCTCTTCAAGTGTGCGATCTTCGGCCGGGACCCGAACTGGGGACGCATCCTCGCCGCCGTCGGCACCACCTCGGCGGCCTTCGATCCTACGGCGCTCGATGTCGCGATTAATGGTGTGACCGTGTGCCGTGCCAGCGGCGTCGGCGACGACCGGAACCTTGTCGACCTGTCCGCTCGCGATGTGCACATCGTCGTCCACCTCAACGCAGGGGAAGCCGCGGCGACGATCTGGACCAATGACCTCACGCACGACTACGTCCACGAGAACTCCGCCTACAGCACGTGATCGCGAGCAACCAGACCATGACCGGCGCACATTTGACCGGCACCACCAAACGGGCGGCCCCAGACGCCGCCGCGATCGCCGCGGCCCAGGCCAAGGCCGCGACGCTGGCGGAAGCGTTGCCCTGGCTCGAGCAATTCCAGGATGCGCTGGTCGTGGTCAAATATGGCGGCAATGCGATGACCGACCGTTCCCTGCAGGACGCATTTGCCCAGGACATCGCCTTCATGCGCTTCGCCGGCCTGCGCGTCGTCGTCGTGCACGGCGGCGGGCCGCAGATCAAGACCATGCTCACCCGCCTGGGGATCGCGAGCGAATTCAAGGGCGGCCTGCGCGTCACCACACCCGAGACCATGGACGTCGTCCGCATGGTGCTCACCGGCCAGGTCGGTCGGGAACTCGTCGGCCTGCTCAACCAGCACGGCCCGATTGCTGTCGGCCTCTCCGGTGAGGACGCGGCGCTCTTCGGCGCCCGTCGTCGTGGCGTCATCGTCGACGGCATCGAGCACGACATCGGGCTCGTCGGTGACGTCGTTGAAGTCAATCCGTCTGCGGTGCAAGACATTCTGGCCACCGGTCGGATTCCGGTTGTGTCCACCGTTGCCCCGGACCTCAATGCCGACGGCCAGGTCCTCAATGTCAATGCCGACACCGCCGCTGCCGCGCTCGCGGCGGCACTGGGCGCCCGCAAGCTCGTCGTCCTCACCGATGTCGAGGGTGTGTATGCCGCGTGGCCCGACCGCGACAGCCTCCTGTCCGCAATGGACCTCACCGCGGCTCGAGATCTGCTCAGCAGGGTTGACGAGGGCATGATCCCAAAGCTCGAAGCCTGCATCGCTGCGGTGGAGGGCGGGGTTCCCCAGGCGCACGTTATCGACGGCCGGCAGCCGCACTCACTACTGCTGGAAGTCTTCACCTCCGAAGGCATCGGGACGATGATCGTGCCGGACACGCCACACGCCGCATCGGACGAGCTTCCGAAACAGTCTGGGACACAAGGAGTTCAGCCATGACCGCCAACGCAGAACTCCTCGGCCGCTATGGCGATTCCTTGCTTGGCGTCTTCGGCACCCCGGCGCTCGTGATCGAGCGCGGCGAAGGCTGCTACGTCTGGGATGCCGATGGCAAGCGCTATCTCGACCTGCTCGCCGGCATCGCTGTCAACGCCCTCGGACACAACCACCCCGAGATCGTCGGCGCCGTCTCGAAGCAGGTCGGCGAGGTCGTGCACGTCTCCAACTTCTTCACGACGCGAGCCCAGATCGGCCTGGCCGAGGCACTTCTGAAGGCCGCTGGTGCCCCCGACGGGTCTCGCGTCTTCTTCACCAATTCCGGCACCGAATCGATGGAGGCGGCGATCAAACTTGCACGTCGCACCGGCCGGCCCGGGATCATCGCCGCGCAGGGCGCCTTCCACGGGCGAAGCACCGGCGCGCTGGCGCTGACGGCCAAGGCGGCATACCGCGAGCCCTTCGAGCCCCTCCTCCCCGGGGTGAAGCACATCCCGTATGGCGATGCGGACGCCCTCGCCGGCGCGCTGACACCGGAGGTGGGAGCCGTTGTCCTGGAGCCTATTCAGGGCGAGGCGGGCGTCATCGAGCCGCCTGAAGGCTATCTGCAGCGGGTCCGCGAACTGACCCGCATGGCCGGCGTCTTGATGATCGTGGACGAGGTGCAGACCGGCATCGGCCGCACCGGCGACTGGTTCGCCTTCCAGTCCACGGGCATCGTCCCTGACGCCATCACGATCGCCAAGGGTCTCGGTGGCGGCGTGCCGATTGGCGCCCTGATGACCTTCGGGCCGGAGGTATCCGCGCTCCTCCAGCCCGGCATGCACGGGACGACCTTCGGTGGCAACCCGCTCGCCTGTGCCGCTGGGCTCGCGGTCCTCGCCACGATCACCCGAGACGGCCTGCTAGAGAACGCAATACGCGTTGGCGATGCCTTTGCCGCTGCTGTGGTGGCGCTGGAGCATCCACTGATCTGCGGCGTGCGCGGTCGCGGACTCTTGCGGGGCATTTCCCTCACTGAGCCGATCGCGCCCGCGGTCGCGACCCTCGCCCGGGACGCCGGGTTCATCGTCAACCCCGTGGCGCCGGACACCCTGCGCCTCGCGCCGCCGCTGATCATCACGGCGGCCGAGCTGACCACTTTTGTCGATGCCCTCCCCGCCCTGCTAGATGCCGCCGCGGCCTGAGCCAACTGACCCCACCCGAAAGCCGCTGATCTGTATGCCGATTCGCCACTTCCTCGCCGACGACGACCTGACCCCGGACGAGCAGGCCGAGGTGCTGCGCCGGGCCATCGCGCTCAAGGCGGCACCCTTCAGCGAGCGCCCACTCGAGGGCCCGCAGGTTGTCTCCGTCCTCTTCGACAAGCCGACCTTGCGCACCCAGGTTTCCTTCGTCGGCGCTATCACCGGCCTCGGCGGCTACCCCCTGGTCGTGGACGCCAAACTCGCCCAAGTCGGTGAGCGGGAGTCGATCGCCGATGTCGCCCGCGTCCTCGGGCCGCAGTCACGCGCAATCGTCTGGCGCACCTACGGTCAGGACCGGATCGAGGAGATGGCACGGCACGCTGGTGTTCCCGTCGTCAACGCCCTCACCGACGATTACCACCCCTGCCAGATCCTCGCCGACCTGCAGACCATCCTCGAGCACAAGGGCACCCTTGCCGGCCTGACGATGGCCTATGTCGGAGACGGCGCGAACAATATGGCCCACTCCTACCTTCTGGGTGGCGCGCTAGCCGGCATCCACGTCCGCATCGGGACACCCGCCACGCATCAGCCCAAGTCCGCGATTCTCGCTCGCGCGCAAGCGATTTGCGCGCAAACCGGTGGATCGGTCCAGGTGGGTGACGACCCGATCGCCGCGGTCCACGGCGCCGATATCGTCATCACGGACACCTGGGTCTCGATGGGTATGGAGGCTGAGAAGGACGACCGGCAAGGCGCGGGCTCGCCCTTCGAAAAGTTCGCCGTGACGCCGGAACTGATGGGGCTGGCCGACCCGGCCGCGATCTTCCTGCACTGCTTGCCCGCCTACCGCGGGTACGAAGTCGCCGCCGAAGTTATCGACGGCCCGCAATCCGTCGTCTGGGATGAGGCAGAGAACCGCCTCCACGCGCAGAAAGCGGTCCTCGCGTTCCTGCTCGAGCAGTCGGAGCAGGACGTATGACGGTCGCCACCTCCCGCGGTGCCCGCCAGCAGCGCATCAGCGACCTCCTGCATGAGCATGCGGTCAAGTCTCAGGTCGATTTGCTGGAACTCCTTGCGGCAGAGGGCATCGAAGTCACTCAGGCCACGCTCTCGCGCGATCTCGTCGAGCTTGGCGCGGAGAAGGTGCGAGTCGGCAAGGACCTGATCTATGCCGTGCCCGGCGAAGGCGGCGACCGCTCGGTGCGTCCGGCGCCAGAACGCGCCGAAGTAAGCCGGCGCCTCGCCTCCCGGTGCCAAGAACTGCTCGTGTCTACCGCCGTCTCGGCCAATCTTGTCGTGCTTCGCACTCCGCCCGGGGCCGCGAGCTTCCTCGCCTCGGCCATCGACACCGGTCAGGTTGAGGGCGTGCTCGGCAGCATCGCCGGGGATGACACGATCATGCTCATCACCGAAGGCGTGGCCGCCAGCGAGGCGGTCGCCGCTCACCTGCTCTCCCTGTCCGGGAAGGAAAGCCAGTGACCCACCACGACAGCGCCGACCAGTCGAGCGATGCGACGACTCAGGTGGGGGAGAAGCTCAGCCTCTGGGGCGGCCGCTTCGCGGGCGGACCGGCGGATGCCCTTGCGGCACTGTCGAAGTCGACCCACTTCGACTGGCGGCTGGCGCCCCACGACATCGCCGGCAGCCGCGCGCACGCGCAGGTCCTTGCCGCCGCCGGCCTCCTTGACGACGTGAGTCTCGCCGCCATGCTGGCGGGATTGGACGAACTCGAGGCAGATGTCATCTCTGGCGCCTTCACTCCCGCCGAGGACGACGAGGACGTGCACACCGCCTTGGAACGGGGCCTGATCGAGCGCGCCGGCGCCGATGTCGGCGGACGTCTGCGTGCCGGCCGCTCGCGCAACGACCAGATCGCAACCCTGTTCCGGATGTACCTCCGCGAGCAGGCACAGCACCTCAGTGGGCGCGTCCTCGATGTCGTGGATGCCCTTCTCGCGCAGGCGGATCGCCACCTCGGCGTCGCCATGCCTGGCCGCACCCACCTGCAGCATGCCCAACCGGTGCTGCTCAGCCACCACCTGCTGGCGCACGTCTGGGCGCTGCTGCGCGATGTCGAGCGCTTCGCCGACTGGGACCGGCGAGCCGACCACTCGCCATACGGCTCCGGCGCCCTCGCCGGCTCATCCCTCGGCCTGGACCCCGAGAAGGTCGCCGCGAACCTCGGCTTCTCCCGATCCGTCGAGAACTCCATCGACGGCACGGCCAGTCGCGATTTCGCCGCCGAGTTCGCCTTTGTCTGCGCGATGACCGCTATTGACATCTCCCGGATCGCCGAGGAGGTCGTGCTATGGGCGACCAAGGAGTTCGGCTTCATCCGTCTCGACGATGCCTACTCCACCGGGTCGAGCATCATGCCGCAGAAGAAGAATCCCGATATCGCCGAGTTGGCCCGCGGCAAGGCCGGCCGCCTCGTCGGCGACCTCACCGGCCTGCTGACGACCCTGAAGTCGCTGCCGCTGGCCTATAACCGGGACCTTCAGGAGGACAAGGAGCCGGTCTTCGATGCGATCGACACCCTCTATGTCCTCCTTCCCGCCTTCGCCGGGATGATCGCAACGATGACCTTCGACACCGAGCGCCTCGAAAGCCTTGCGCCCCAGGGGTTCTCGCTCGCCACGGATATCGCCGAGTGGCTGGTACGCCAAGGCGTCGCCTTCCGCATCGCGCATGAAGTCGCCGGTGCCTGTGTCCGCGAATGCGAAACGCGCCGCATCGAGTTGTGGGATCTGGGCGACACCGACTTGGCGGACATTTCACCCCACCTGACCCCCGGAGTGCGCGAGGTTCTCTCCGTCCCGGGGTCGCTGGCTTCCCGCGACGCCAAGGGCGGCACCGCTCCTGTCCGCGTCGCGGAACAGCTGATCGCTGCCAAGAACGCCGTCGCGCAGGCCCGGGCTCCCCGCTGAGTACGACATTCGGCGGGTTCTGGGCCGCCGAATGTCGTACTTTGCGAGGGTGCCCGAGGTTGAGCCCCTGAGTCGCAGCTTCTTCGCGCGCGACGTCCTCGAGGTCGCGCCGGCGCTGCTCGGCTGCCTCCTGATCAATGCCGGCGTGACCCTGCGCCTCACCGAGGTCGAGGCGTATGCGGGGGAGAAGGGTGATCCCGGTTCCCACGCCTTCCGCGGCCAAACCCCTCGCACCGCAGTGATGTTCGGCCCTGCCGGGCATCTCTACGTCTACTTCACCTATGGCATGCACTTTTGCGCCAATGTCGTCACCGGCAGCGAGGGCTTCGCCTCGGCGGTCTTGCTGCGTGCCGGCGAAGTCGTCGACGGTCACGACCTGGCGGCGGCTCGACGGCCGGGCATCCGCGAGCGCGACTGGGCTCGCGGCCCCGCGCGGCTGACCGTGACGATGGGCCTGGGCCGTCCCGACAATGGCGCCGACCTGTGCGGCCCCGCTGCGCAGCCCCGCATCCTTGCGCCATTAACCCCCATCGACCCCGCCACGATCCGCACCGGGCCACGGGTCGGGGTCAGGGGTCCGGGCGGGGACGGCACGGCATACCCCTGGCGGTTCTGGCTCGACGGCGAGCCGACCGTCAGCGTTTATCGTCCGGGAGTCGTGCGGAAGCGCGCGAGGTAGTCGGCGATCTCGCCCCGCACCCGGGTCTTGACGTCGTCGGGGGCGAACGAGACGTCGACGGCAGTAGTCGCCAGCTGCGCCAAGCCCGCCTCGTCCAGCTCGAGAAGCCTTGCCGCCGTAGCGTATTCGGCATTCAGCGTGGTGTTAAACATGGGCGGATCGTCGCTATTGATCGTCACGATCACCCCGGCATCGCGCAGCGCCCGGACGGGGTGATCCTCGATCCGCTCCACGACCCGCGTCGCCAGATTGGAGGTCGGCGAGATCTCCAGGGGTATGCGGTGCTCGGCCAGATAGGCCACGAGAGCGGGATCTTGTGCGGCCGCGATCCCATGACCGATGCGCTCGGCGCCGAGGTCGCGGATGGCGTCCCAGACGGTGTCGGGCCCGGTGGACTCCCCGGAATGCGGCACCGAGTGCAGGCCCGCCGCCCGTGCCCTCGCGAAGTGCGGGGCGAATTGCGGCCGGGGGACCCCGATTTCCGGGCCACCCAAACCGAAGCCGACGAGCGCGTCCGGGGCGTGCCTCTCGGCATACCCGATCGTCGCGTCGGCCGACTCCAAGCCGGCCTCGCCGGGGATGTCATAGATCCAGCGCAGCACGATCCCGTGGTCGCGTTCCGCGGCTCGGCGGGCGTCTTCGATCGCCTCCGCATACGCCTCGATGGGGATCCCTCGACGCACCGAGGTATACGGCGTCATGGTCAGCTCGGCATACCGAACCTGCTGCGCCGCAAGGTCTTTGGCGACCTCATACGTAAGCAGTCGCACATCCTCCGGCGTCCGGACGAGGTCCACGACCGCCAGATAGACGTCGATGAAGTGCGCGAAATCGGTGAACGTGAAGAACTCCCGCAGACCCTCCGGATCGGCCGGCACGGTTGGGCTCGGGTGCCTGGCCACCAGATCGGCCACGATCCGCGGCGACGCCGATCCGACGTGGTGGACGTGCAATTCAGCCTTCGGCAGGCCGGCGATGAAGGTGGTCAGGTCGGGTCCGGTCACGGCAGTGAGTATGCCGCTGCCCCGCCAATTCGCTCGCCCGACCATCTCGCCCTCGCCACCTTGTGGCCATGACCGAGCGCTCGTTATGGCCGCGCCGCACCCCGCGTATGGAGTTGCGCATCCCTTCGCTGGCGGACCTCGACCAGGTGCTGACCTGGCGCAACGAACCGGCCGTCACGCGCTGGATGTTGAGCACGACGGTCGATCCCGACTCCTGGCGGGTCATGGAGAAATGCGGAATGCGTCGTGAACAGCACGGCGTCCAGGACTCCTGGCATGCCGAGTTGGGCTGGGTCGACGGCTATACCTACGCGATCCTGGCCGAGGACTGGCGCGACAGGCTGGTGGCTGACGCGTCCGCGCAGCGGAGCGGCTAGCGTTCCGGGCATGGCGTATGACCGTGAGCTGGCCGAGCGCATCCGTGGCGCGATCTCGGGGGTGGAGGGCGTGCAGGAGAAGGCCATGTTCGGCGGCCTCGCCTTCCTCGTGGACGGTCATATGGCGATCGCCGCGGGCGGCAAGGGTCACCTGATGGCTCGGGTCGACCCCGCGGACGGCATGGACCTAGTCGAGCGACCGGGCGTCCATCTGATGGAAATGGGCGGCCGCTCGATGACCGGGTGGTTGCATGTCGACCAGTCCGCGGTGGACACCGAGACCGCCCTTAGCGAGTGGGTCGATCGCGGCGTGACCTATGTGCGCACCCTCCCGCCGAAGGCCGCGGCGAAGAAGCCCATGGGTCGCAAACCACGAGCTTGAAACCCCACGACGCGGTCCGCGCGCCGGAATCCCGCAGCCTTGGGTGCGAGCGCATGGCAGGCTGGTCGCGCTCCCGCGGCCAACGGCGGGGAGCACACACGGCATACGACCGAAGGGAACAACAAGCGTGAGCAACGTCCTCGATGAGCTGCAGTGGCGCGGAGCGGTGGCGCAGACCACCGACGAGACCGCCCTGCGCCGAGCCCTCGACGACGGGCCCATCACGGTCTATTGCGGCTTCGACCCCACCGCGCCATCCCTCCACTTCGGCAACTTCGTGCAATTGGTTGCCCTGCGTCGCATGCAGCGCGCCGGCCACAAGGTCATCTGCCTCGTCGGCGGCTCCACCGGCCTCATCGGAGACCCGAAACCCACCAGCGAGCGGGTCCTGAAAACCAAGGAGCAGACCGCGGCCAATGTCGCGCGGATCAAAGACCTGGTCCGGCCCTTCCTCGATTTCGATGGCACTGATCCCTCGTGTGCCCACCCGGCGACGCTGGTCGACAACTTGGACTGGACCGCGCCGATGACGGCGCTCGACTTCCTGCGCGAGGTCGGCAAGCACTTCCGGGTCAACCAGATGATCAAGAAGGAAGCTATCTCCGCGCGTCTGGAAAGCCAGGAAGGGATCTCCTACACGGAGTTCAGCTACCAACTCCTGCAGGCCCTGGACTACCTCGAGTTGTTCCGGGCCTATGGCTGTGCCCTCCAGATCGGTGGCTCCGACCAGTGGGGCAATATCACCGCCGGCGTCGACCTCGTGCACCGTGTCGAGGGGGCGACGGTCCACGCCATGACCTCACCACTGCTCACGGACGCTGCGGGCGTGAAGTTCGGCAAATCCGAGGGCAACGCCATCTGGCTGTCAGCGGACATGACCAGCCCCTACGCCTTCTACCAGTACTTCCTCAACATCGAAGATGCCTCGGTCATCACCTTGTTGAAGGTCTTCACCGACCGGACCTCGGCGGAGATCGCCGATCTCGAGCGGCAGGTGGCCGAAGAACCCTTCCGGCGCGCCGCTCAGCGTGCGCTAGCCGGGGACATGACCACCCTCGTCCACGGTGCCGACGCGACGAAGGCAGTACTTGCCGCCTCGGAGGCCCTTTTCGGAAAAGGCGATCTGCGATCGCTCGATGCCGACACGCTGCGCGACGCGACCGCCGAGTTGCCCGGGGCGAGCGTGCAGGTGGGTATGACGCTGACCGACGCCCTCGTCGCCGTCGGCTTGGCCGACTCCCGCAATAGCGCGCGTCGCACGCTGGCCGAGGGCGCGGTCTCGTTGAACGGGCAGAAGGTGACCGATCCGGAGCAGGTCCTGTCTTCCGAGGACTTCTTGCACGCAGCTGTGGCGGTGCTCAAGCGGGGGCGCAAGGCCCAGTTCGCGGCCCGCAACTCCACCGATGACGCCAATCCCACTGTGGCGCAAGAAGATTGAGCAGCTGACAAGGTCAGGACGCGCCCAGACACAGGGCCGATTTGCACGATCAGAGAAATGTCATCTACTGTTTTCCATGTCAGCCCGCAAGGGAGGAACGGACGCCACCGCAGGAGCGATACTCCTGACGAAGACGGCCGGTCCCACGGACTGAACGCCACTCTGAAGGCAAGGATCCCGATCCACACCTTCACGCCAGATCGGAAACCAAGCCGATTTGGAAGCAGCCGAAAAGGACTGCTAGAGTAGTGAAAAGCCGCGCAGATCCAAGCGCGTCTTCGCACCGGCCGGCTCACCTGCTGATCAGCAGAGAGCGGATGACGGAGTTGACGCCCAAGCATGGGTGCGGTAAGCTAGAACGGTTGCCCCAAATCGAGATCAGGTCAAAAGACCTGGGTCGTTTGGTGCGCGTCCGAACCTTGAGAACTCAACAGCGTGTCAAAAATCGATGCCAATAACCTCGTCGCAGGTTGGCGCAGAAGCGAGCTTCAGCTCGACGACGGCCACACTGCACGAAATCCTTTTGGTTGACAACGATCATCTAGCAATAGCTAGTTGTTCTTGCTCAGTCAGTTTTTTACCCTTCGTGGGTTAGAGATTTCCGGATGGCTTGCCATCCGGGCTCAAACATCAACGGAGAGTTTGATCCTGGCTCAGGACGAACGCTGGCGGCGTGCTTAACACATGCAAGTCGAACGGTGACGAGGAGCTTGCTCCTCTGATCAGTGGCGAACGGGTGAGTAACACGTGAGTAACCTGCCCCAGACTCTGGAATAACAGTTGGAAACAGCTGCTAATACCGGATACGAGACGGAGCCGCATGGCTACCGTCTGGAAAGTTTTTCGGTCTGGGATGGACGCGCGGCCTATCAGCTTGTTGGTGAGGTAATGGCTCACCAAGGCGACGACGGGTAGCCGGCCTGAGAGGGCGACCGGCCACACTGGGACTGAGACACGGCCCAGACTCCTACGGGAGGCAGCAGTGGGGAATATTGCACAATGGGCGAAAGCCTGATGCAGCGACGCCGCGTGAGGGATGACGGCCTTCGGGTTGTAAACCTCTTTCAGCAGGGAAGAAGCGCAAGTGACGGTACCTGCAGAAGAAGCACCGGCTAACTACGTGCCAGCAGCCGCGGTAATACGTAGGGTGCGAGCGTTGTCCGGAATTATTGGGCGTAAAGAGCTTGTAGGCGGTTTGTCGCGTCTGCTGTGAAAATCCGGGGCTCAACCCCGGACTTGCAGTGGGTACGGGCAGACTAGAGTGTGGTAGGGGAGACTGGAATTCCTGGTGTAGCGGTGAAATGCGCAGATATCAGGAGGAACACCAATGGCGAAGGCAGGTCTCTGGGCCATCACTGACGCTGAGAAGCGAAAGCGTGGGGAGCGAACAGGATTAGATACCCTGGTAGTCCACGCCGTAAACGTTGGGCGCTAGGTGTGGGACTCATTTCACGAGTTCTGTGCCGCAGCTAACGCATTAAGCGCCCCGCCTGGGGAGTACGGCCGCAAGGCTAAAACTCAAAGGAATTGACGGGGGCCCGCACAAGCGGCGGAGCATGTGGATTAATTCGATGCAACGCGAAGAACCTTACCAAGGCTTGACATATACGAGAATGCGGCAGAGATGCCGAGCTCTTTGGACACTCGTATACAGGTGGTGCATGGTTGTCGTCAGCTCGTGTCGTGAGATGTTGGGTTAAGTCCCGCAACGAGCGCAACCCTCGTTCTATGTTGCCAGCGCGTTATGGCGGGGACTCATAGAAGACTGCCGGGGTCAACTCGGAGGAAGGTGGGGATGACGTCAAATCATCATGCCCCTTATGTCTTGGGCTTCACACATGCTACAATGGCCGGTACAAAGGGCTGCGAAACCGCGAGGTGGAGCGAATCCCATAAAACCGGTCTCAGTTCGGATTGGGGTCTGCAACTCGACCCCATGAAGTCGGAGTCGCTAGTAATCGCAGATCAGCAACGCTGCGGTGAATACGTTCCCGGGCCTTGTACACACCGCCCGTCAAGTCACGAAAGTCGGTAACACCCGAAGCCGGTGGCCTAACCTTTTAGGAGGGAGCCGTCGAAGGTGGGACTGGTGATTGGGACTAAGTCGTAACAAGGTAGCCGTACCGGAAGGTGCGGCTGGATCACCTCCTTTCTAAGGAGCACTGGCCACGAACGTGGTCCAGGGCCTCGCCTGCGGCGAACGCCCGCAGGGAGGAGCTCATGGGTGGAACATCGATTAGTTGGCAGCTGCACGATCCAGCGCCGCAAGTACAAGTCGTAAGACAGTGGAACGCGAGCAGGACCGGCATGCTGCCTGACACGTTGTTGGGTCCTGAAGGCTCGGGCGCAAGCCCCCTTCACGGACCGAGGAAGTCGGTCTCGGACTTCACAAATCTGCCGAACCACTCGCGATGGCGAGCAGGCGCAGGACCTTGTGATGAGCCGCCCGTATTTTGAGAACTACACAGTGGACGCGAGCATCTTTGTGGCTCAAGTTTATAAGGGCACATGGTGGATGCCTTGGCACCAGGAACCGAAGAAGGACGTAGGAATCTGCGATAAGCCTCGGGGAGTCGATAACCAGACTGTGATCCGAGGATTTCCGAATGGGGAAACCCGGCTGGAGGCAAGTCCAGTCACTCTCACCTGAATATATAGGGTGAGTAGAGGGAACGTGGGGAAGTGAAACATCTCAGTACCCACAGGAAGAGAAAGCAACCGCGATTCCGTAAGTAGTGGCGAGCGAAAGCGGAACAGGCCAAACCGAGCGTGTGTGATAGCTGTCAGGCGTTGCACGTTCGGGGTTGTGGGATTTCTTAGCCGGCTCTGACAAGTCGGCATGGAGTCAAAAATTCGCGTCATAGTCGAAGGACATTGAAAGGTCCAGCATAGAGGGTGCCACTCCCGTAGACGAAATGGCGTGAACTTCAGAGAAATATCCCAAGTAGCACGGGGCCCGAGAAATCCCGTGTGAATCTGGCGGGACCACCCGCTAAGCCTAAATATTCCCTGGTGACCGATAGCGGACAAGTACCGTGAGGGAAAGGTGAAAAGTACCCCGGGAGGGGAGTGAAATAGATCCTGAAACCATGTGCCTACAATCCGTTGGAGCCTCCTTGTGGGGTGACAGCGTGCCTTTTGAAGAATGAGCCTGCGAGTTAGTGCTCGGTGGCGAGGTTAACCCGTGTGGGGAAGCCGTAGCGAAAGCGAGTCCGAATAGGGCGCCATAGTCGCCGGGTCTAGACCCGAAGCGGAGTGATCTACCCATGGCCAGGTTGAAGCGACGGTAAGACGTCGTGGAGGACCGAACCCACTTAGGTTGAAAACTGAGGGGATGAGCTGTGGGTAGGGGTGAAAGGCCAATCAAACTCCGTGATAGCTGGTTCTCCCCGAAATGCATTTAGGTGCAGCGTCACGTGTTTCTTACCGGAGGTAGAGCTACTGGATAGCCGATGGGCCTCGCCAGGTTACTGACGTTAGCCAAACTCCGAATGCCGGTAAGTGAGAGCGTGGCAGTGAGACTGCGGGGGATAAGCTCCGTAGTCGAGAGGGAAACAGCCCAGACCACCAGCTAAGGTCCCTAAGCGTGTGCTAAGTGGGAAAGGATGTGAAGTTGCATTGACAACCAGGAGGTTGGCTTAGAAGCAGCCACCCTTTAAAGAGTGCGTAATAGCTCACTGGTCAAGTGATTCCGCGCCGACAATGTAGCGGGGCTCAAGCACACCACCGAAGCTGTGGCATTGACACACTGCCTGGCGCAAGTCCAAGCGTGTTGATGGGTAGGGGAGCGTCGTGTGGCGAGTGAAGCGGCGGAGTGATCCAGCCGTGGACGCCACACGAGTGAGAATGCAGGCATGAGTAGCGAATGACGGGTGAGAAACCCGTCCGCCGAATAACCAAGGGTTCCAGGGTCAAGCTAATCTGCCCTGGGTAAGTCGGGACCTAAGGCGAGGCCGACAGGCGTAGTCGATGGACATCCGGTTGATATTCCGGAACCGGCGAAGAACCGCCCCTGATGAACCTAGTAATGCTAAGCGCCCAAAGCTCACGGACGTCTTCGGACTGATGTGAGTGGAGCGCGCGACCCGAACTAGTAGTAGTCAAGCGATGGAGAGACGCAGGAAGGTAGCCTCCGCGTGGCGATGGTAGTCCACGTCTAAGGGTGTAGGGAGTGAGATAGGCAAATCCGTCTCACACATATCCTGAGACCTGATAGTGACCGCGAATGCGGGAAGCAGGGTGATCCTATGCTGCCAAGAAAATCTTCTAGCGAGGTTCTAGCCGCCCGTACCCCAAACCGACTCAGGTGGTTAGGTAGAGAATACCAAGGCGATCGAGTGAATCGTAGTTAAGGAATTCGGCAAAATGCCCCCGTAACTTCGGGAGAAGGGGGGCCCGGATTCTGAAGTCCTTTACGGACTAGGATGATGGGCCGCAGAGACCAGGGAGAAGCGACTGTTTACTAAAAACACAGGTCCGTGCGAAGTTGCAAAACGATGTATACGGACTGACGCCTGCCCGGTGCTGGAAGGTTAAGAGGACGGGTTAGACGCAAGTCGAAGCTCAGAATTTAAGCCCCAGTAAACGGCGGTGGTAACTATAACCATCCTAAGGTAGCGAAATTCCTTGTCGGGTAAGTTCCGACCTGCACGAATGGCGTAACGACTTCTCCACTGTCTCAACTGCGAACTCGGCGAAATTGCATTACGAGTAAAGATGCTCGTTACGCGCAGCAGGACGGAAAGACCCCGGGACCTTTACTATAGCTTGGTATTGGTGTTTGGGACGGCTTGTGTAGGATAGGTGGGAGACTTTGAAGCCGGCACGCCAGTGTCGGTGGAGTCAACGTTGAAATACCACTCTGGTCGTTCTGAATATCTAACCTCGGTCCGTGATCCGGATCAGGGACATTGCCTGGTGGGTAGTTTAACTGGGGCGGTTGCCTCCTAAAATGTAACGGAGGCGCTCAAAGGTTCCCTCAATCTGGTTGGCAATCAGATTTCGAGTGTAAGTGCACAAGGGAGCTTGACTGTGAGACTGACAAGTCCAGCAGGGACGAAAGTCGGAACTAGTGACCCGACGGTGGCTTGTGGAAGCGCCGTCGCTCAACGGATAAAAGGTACCCCGGGGATAACAGGCTGATCTTGCCCAAGAGTCCATATCGACGGCATGGTTTGGCACCTCGATGTCGGCTCGTCGCATCCTGGGGGTGTAGTCGCTCCCAAGGGTTGGGCTGTTCGCCCATTAAAGCGGTACGCGAGCTGGGTTTAGAACGTCGTGAGACAGTTCGGTCCCTATCCGCTGTGCGCGTAGGAAACTTGAGAAAGGCTGACCCTAGTACGAGAGGACCGGGTTGGACGAACCTCTGGTGTGTCAGTTGTCTTGCCAAAGGCACGGCTGATTGGCTACGTTCGGAAGTGATAACCGCTGAAAGCATCTAAGCGGGAAGCACGTTTCAAGATGAGGTTTCCATGGGCTTTGCCCGAGAGGCTCCCAGTAGACGACTGGGTTGATAGGCCAGATGTGGAAGTGCGGCAACGCATGTAGCTGACTGGTACTAATAAGCCGATAACTTGACCAACACATCGCAAGATGTATTAGATTTTGCTCGCGTCCACTGTGCAGTTCCCGAGATACGGTCGGGAACAGATTGATATCTCCATAGAGTTTCGGCTGTCATAGCGAAGGGGAAACGCCCGGCTCCATTCCGAACCCGGAAGCTAAGCCCTTCAGCGCCGATGGTACTGCACTGGTGACGGTGTGGGAGAGTAGGACGCAGCCGGACAAACATTAGTCAAAACGCCCTCCCGGAAACGGTCGAGGGCGTTTTGCATTTTCCGGGCCATGGTGGCCTCGGAGCTGATTTGAGAGGATGCCGCCGTGAGCGAGCACGACAACGAGCGCGCGGGGCGCGGATCTGACCGCCGCGGTGGCGATGGCCGACGTAGCGACCGGCCCACGAACGACGGCGCGAGTGGTCGCCGGGATAGCAGTGATCGGCGCGGCCCGCGTGATGGTGGTGACCGTTGGGGCAACCGGACCGATCGCCCCCAGCGCACGGACCGGTACGACCGAGGGGAGCGGCCCGAGCGGCGTACTCCACGCGATGGTGATGAGCGGCGCGGCCCCCGGGATGGTGGTGGTGACCGTTGGGGCAACCGGACCGATCGCCCCCAGCGCACGGACCGGTACGACCGAGGGGAGCGGCCCGAGCGGCGTACTCCACGTGACGGTGATGACCGGCGCGGCCCCCGGGACGGCGGTGGTGACCGGCGCGGCCCCCGGGACGGCGGTGGTGACCGTTGGGGCAACCGGACCGATCGCCCCCAGCGCACGGACCGGTACGACCGAGGGGAGCGGCCCGAGCGGCGTACTCCACGTGACGGTGATGACCGGCGCGGCCCCCGGGACGGCGGTGGTGACCGTTGGGGCAACCGGACCGATCGCCCCCAGCGCACGGACCGGTACGACCGAGGGGAGCGGTCCGAGCGGCGTATTCCACGCGATGGTGATGATCGGCGTGGTCGCCGTGATGCGGACCGCCGAGGCCCGCGTCCCGGAGGGGACCGTTGGGGCAACCGCACCGATCGGCCGCAACGATCAGAGCGCTACGACCGCGGTGACCGTGCCGAGGGGCGTCCGGGTCGTGACGATTCTCGAGGTGCACGGCCGGACGGCAGCCGTGGCGGGCGGGACGAGCGCGATCTGCGGCCGCGGTATATCGACCGGCGCGAGCCTGGTGCCGATCGGCCACGGGAGTTGCCGATTGAGGAAGGCGTTACCGGCAAGGAATTGGACCGCGAGGTCTGGACTCAGCTTCGCACTCTGACAAAAGAGAACGCCGAGGGCGTCGCGCAACACCTGGTCATGGTTGCGATCCGGCTGGCCGAAGACGATCTGGACGCGGCCATGGGTCATGCCGAGACCGTCGTGCGCCGAGCCGGCCGTGTGCCGGCGGCTCGCGAGGCGATGGGAATGGTCGCGTACCGCCAAGGCGATTTCGCCCGGGCGCTGACCGAGTTCCGTACCGTGCGTCGGCTGAGTGGATCGTCGCACCTGCTGCCGCTGATGGTCGACTGCGAGCGCGGTCTAGGCCGCGGTGATCGCGCCCTGGCCCTTGCTACCAGCCTTGAGGCGCGAGAGCTGGGTGCGGCGGAGCAGGCAGAACTGCTGATCGTCGTCGCCGGCGTCCGCCGAGACCTCGGTCAGATCGACGCCGCGGTCCTCATGCTTGAGCGCGCGGTCTATGGGCCGCCTCGGCCGTGGAGCGCCCGCCTCTACTACGCCTATGCTGATGCCCTCACGGAGAAGGGTGACGTCGACGGCGCGCGCAAATGGTTCGCGATGGCAGCCGCGGCCGACACCGAGCTCGTCACCGATGCGGCCGAGCGTCTCGACGAGCTCGACGGCATCATCGTCGTGGACCTCCACGATGACCTCGATGAGGATGACGACTTCGAGGACCACGAGGACTTCGAAGACGACGAGGACGAAAACGTCGACGATGCGGGCACTATTGACGCTGTCGGCATCGACGATCGCGACCGAGAGCCAGAACCAGCCCAGGACCGCGATGCCTGACACGGCGGGCGGGCCGGGGAGCCTGGTAGCGGCATACGACGGGATCGTCTGCGACCTTGACGGGGTCGTCTATCGCGGCCCGGCGGCTGTTCCGGGCGCCGTTGAGGCGCTCGGCGAACTGGCCGTGCCGATCGTCTATGCGACGAACAACGCCTCGCGGCCCCCGGCCGCGGTGGCCGCGCATCTGCGCGAGCTCGGTCTGGCGACTGAGGCCGGCGCGGTCGTCAACTCCTCGATGGCCGGGGCAGCCGAGATCGCACGGCGAGTGCCGCCGGGCAGCCGAGTGCTGGCGATTGGCGGTGTTGGCGTCGCGGAAGCCTTGGCCGCGGTGGGTCTGGATCCGGTCGGCGACGCGACCGAGCCGGTGGCGGCGGTGCTGCAGGGCTACGGCCCGGACGTGCGGGCCACGGACCTGGCGGAAGCGGCATACGCCGTGGGCGGGGGAGCGCAGTGGGTCGCGACGAACACCGACCTGACCCTGCCGACCGACCGTGGCATCGCCCCAGGAAATGGCTCGCTCGTCCACTGTGTTGCGCTGGCGACCGGGCAGCAGCCCTTCGTCGTGGGCAAGCCGGAGGCGCCGCTCTATCTGATCAGTTGCGAAGTGCTTGGGTTGGCGCCCGCGCGCGTGCTCGCCGTCGGGGACCGGCTGGAGACCGACATCCTCGGGGCGTACGCCGCGGGCATGGACTCCGTGCTCGTCCTGACCGGCGTCCACGGCGCCCGTGATGCCGCGCTGGCCCCGGTGGGGGAGCGGCCGACATACCTCGTGGGCGACCTTGGGGAGCTGTCGATGCCCTATCTCGGCGTGGTGGCGGACGGCGACGGATTCCGTTGCGGGAGTATTCATGTCCGCCTTGACGGCGAGCGCCTGATCATGGCTGGCGACGACGATCCGTTGCCGGTGATGCGCGCCGGGATGGCGGCCATCTGGGCCGCTGCGGATGCTGGCGCGGCACCTGAGACGCTGCGCGAGCTCGCGGAGGCCCTGCCCGACCGGATGTAGCTCGAGAGCCGCAGGACGCAGTCGGCGCTGCGTCGCCGAACGCGCCAGTCCCGTGGCTTATCGTCGAAACGCTGTCTGTCTGTCTCGAAGGAGATCCGTCGTGAACCCGCTGTTACGCATGGTTGTGTCGACCTCGCTGTCCGGCGCCGAACTGGTGCTGACGACGGCTCTGGACGGAGTGCGCAAGATCAACGAGGCACTCGCCCCTGCCGCGCCGCGCCCACCCGTGGCGGTGCTGGCCAAGGATCCGGATGTCCGTGGTGCCGGATGGCGAGCCCCGGAACTCGGCGACCTCGACGCGGCATCCGCGATGCTGCGTGGTCGGGCGACGACAGGGACTTCGACACCCCCCACCGCGACCTCGCAGGCCACGACGGCGGCGTCACCAGCACCCTCCCGCACGCGGCCACCCCGAGCGCGAATCGCCAAGCAAGCGGCGAGCGACCGAGACAAGCCAGCCGCGCCCGCGGCGGCCAAGGCCACGGCGAGTCAGCGGCCATCGGCGTCGAAGGCCACGGCCAAGGCGGCGAAAACTCCGGCCAAGCGGCCGGCCCGCAAGGCCACCAAGAACGCGGTCAAAAAGAGCACGTCATGAGCCAGGATGCTGAGCCGTCCATCGCGACGAGCGAGAGCAACCCCGATGAGATGACGGTGGTGGTTCCACAGACCGGCGATTTGGTCATCGATGCCGCTCTGCAGGAACTCGCGGCGGCCGACCCGGACCGGCCGGATCAGGTCTTGGAGGCAGGTGGCCGGCTGGAGGCGGCCCTGCGTTCGCGGCTGACCGACCTCGGCGGATGACGACACCGCCGACCCAGCAGGGAGCAGGCCGACTCGATCTTGCGCTCGTCGAGCGTGGCCTCGCCCGCTCCCGAGGCGTTGCTCGCGAGCTGATTGACGACGGCCGGGTGCGGGTGTGCGGCGTACCTGCGGGCAAGGCATCGCTTCAGGTGGGGGCCGACGACGAGGTGACGGTTATCGATCCCGGGCCGGTGTGGGTCGGGCGCGGCGCCGAGAAACTGCTCGCGGCCCTCGAGCACTGGCCGCAGCTCGCGGTGGCCGGTCGGCGAGCCGCGGATGTCGGGGCAAGCACGGGCGGATTCACCCAGGTGCTTCTTCAACGGGGCATCGCCGCCGTCGTCGCGATCGATGTGGGTCATGGCCAACTCGCCGAGCCGGTGCGCCGCGATCCGCGGGTCATCGACCGCGAAGGCACGACCATCCGAGGGTTGACCGCGGACGACATCGGCGGCCCGGTCGACCTGCTGGTCGCCGACCTAAGCTTTATTTCGCTGGCGAGCGTCATACCCGACCTCGTGGGACTGTGCGCCGACGAAGCCGACCTGATGCTGCTGGTGAAGCCGCAGTTCGAGGTGGGTCGCGAGCGCCTCGGCAAGAAGGGCATCGTCCGTTCCGAGGCCAACCGGCGCGCTGCCTTGCGCGGTGTCTTGGAGGCGAGCCAGCAGGCCGGACTGGCTTATCTCGGACTGATGGCTTCGCCAATGACCGGAACCCACGGAAACCGCGAGTTTCTGCTCTGGCTGGCCCGCACGCGCGGGGCTGTCGGGGGCACCTGGCAGGCTGTGCTCACCGATATCGACAACGCAACGAGGACCGGACAATGAGTGGCGCGCGACGCATCCTGGTGGTCGTCCACCCACGCCGCCCGGACGCCGCGAGCCTGGCAGCCGAGGTGATCGCGCGGCTCGACGCGGCGGGCGTCACGGTGCTGCTCGACCCGCTGAGCGCCGATGTGCTGGATCCCGGCACGCGGGCGCTCGTCCACCTCGCCACCGGCCCTGATCCCGCGGCCGGCTGCGAACTCGTGCTCGTGCTCGGCGGGGATGGCACCATCCTGCGCGGTGCCGAATGGTCTCGCTCGGCCCATGCGCCCCTGCTGGGCGTCAATCTCGGACACGTCGGCTTCCTCGCCGAGACCGAACGCGAGCACGCGCACGCCTCCATCGACCGGATCCTCGATCGCGATTACGCCGTCACCGAGCGCATGACGCTGGACGTCATCGCGCATGTTGACGGGGTTGAAGTGGCGCGGACGTTCGCCCTCAACGAGGCCACGGTCGAGAAGGCCGCCCGCGAGCGGATGCTGGAGTTGACCGTCGAGATCGACGGCCGGCCCATCTCCACCTGGGGTTGTGATGGGGTCGTCATGGCGACCCCGACGGGTTCGACGGCCTATGCGTTCTCTGCGGGTGGCCCGGTGATCTGGCCCGATGTCGAGGCGATGCTCGTGGTGCCGATCAGCGCGCACGCGCTCTTCTCCCGCCCCATGGTGCTCTCGCCGCGCTCGCTCTTGGCCGTCGACATTGTGGCTGGGACCGAGGGCCATGGCGCCTTGTGGTGCGACGGCCGCCGGGCCGTCGACCTGCCGGCCGGTGCCCGGGTGGAGGTATGCCGCGGAGCCCACCCCGTGCTTCTCGCCCGGCTGATCGACCAGCCGTTCACGGATCGCCTGGTGGAGAAGTTCGGCCTCTCGGTTCACGGTTGGCGTGGGTCCCGGGCGGCCGACTCGCCATGATCAGTGAACTGCGGATCGGCGCGCTCGGCGTCATCGAGTCCGCCGAACTGCCCTTCCACCCCGGACTCAATGTGGTCACGGGCGAGACCGGCGCCGGGAAAACCATGGTCGTGACCGGTCTCGGCCTGCTCTTCGGGGACCGGGCCGACGCCGCCCTCGTGCGGACGGGCGCCAGCGCCGCCTCCGTCGAGGGCGTGCTCGAGCTGCCGTCCGAGCATCCGGGGATGCAGCGCGCCGCCGACGCGGGCGCCGATGTGGCCGACGAGTTGATCCTGGTGCGCACCGTGAGTGCCGCCGGCCGATCCCGAGGCTTCGCCGGTGGTCGCCAGGTGCCAATCGGCACCTTGGCCGAGCTCGCGCAGGTCCTCATCGCCGTGCACGGTCAGGCCGACCAGTGGCGGCTGCGCTCCGGTGATCAACATCGCGAACTCCTCGACGCCTATGGCGGTCCGGATCTGGTGGCGGCGCGCACGGCATACGTCCAAGCCCACGAGGAGTGGGGCACCGCGGATGCCGAGGTGAGTCGGCTCGAAGCTCTCGCGGCGGCCCGGACCGCGGACCTCGATGTGCTGCGCGCCGGCGTCGAACGCATCGAGGCGGTCGACCCGCAGCCCGGCGAGGACCTCGCGCTGCGAGCCGAGGAAGCGCGCCTGGCCCACGGCGACAGCTTGCGGGCCGCCGCCGCCACCGCCTCGGCGCAGTTGCTCGGCGATGACGCCATCCCTGACCGGCTAGGGGCGGCCGGCCTGGCCGCGGATGCTCTCTCCGCCATCCGGGCGGTCGAAGAGCACGACCCGGCGCTGCCGGAGTTGGCCGCGCGATTGCAGGAGTTGTCGGTGCTGGCCAGCGAACTTGGGGGTGACCTGTCCGCATACGCCGACGGGATCGAGGTCGATGAGGAGCGGCTGGCCCAGATCAACGAACGGCGCGCCGACCTCGCTGGACTCGTGCGCGCGCACGGCGGCGATATCGACGCGGTCATCGCGTGGTCGGCTCAGGCCAGCGCCCGCCTGCTCGAGGTCGACTCGGCAGCCGATGACCTGCCCGTGGCGCTCGAGCGGCGCGAGCGCGCCGAGGCCACCCGCGCATCCGCCGCCGATGACCTCAGCGCGCGACGGCAAGCTGCCGCCACGACCTTTGCCGCCGCCGTGACCGAGGAACTCGCCCATCTGGCCATGGGCTCGGCCGTCGTCGAGGTCGATGTGCGGCCGGGGCTCGGGTCGGATCGGCGCTATTTCGCGCATGGCGTCGACGAGGTCGAATTCCTCATGCGCTCAGGCAGCGGTATGCCGGCCCGCCCGATCGCGCGCTCAGCCTCCGGAGGTGAACTCTCCCGGGTGATGCTCGCGCTGGAGGTCGTGCTTGGCGCGGCTGGGGCTGCAGCGACGCGGGCTGGCGAGACGCCGCCTGTCGGTGGCGGCGCCTCGGTGCCCACCTTCGTCTTCGATGAGGTGGACGCCGGGGTTGGTGGCCGTGCGGCTTTGGACATCGGCGCGAGACTCGCCCGGCTGGCCGGGCGAGCTCAGGTGATCGTTGTCACCCACCTCCCGCAGGTCGCGGCCTTCGCCGACCGGCACCTGGTCGTCACCAAGACCGACGACGGCCGAATCTCGCGCAGCGATGTTCGGGTGCTCGACCAGCACGAACGCGAACGCGAACTGGCCAGGATGATGGCCGGAAGCGATTCCGAGACGGCGATCGAGCACGCCCGCGAACTCCTGGCAGGCGCGCAGGAGCGGCGCGCTGCGTGGGACCATTGACCCTGATGGCACTGTCCTTGTCCCGGCGTTCTCGTGGACCCGCACCGAGCGGGGCAACGGGTGCTGCCCGCGTTGACCGGCGCACCAAGAACCTCACGAAGCGATTGCAGCCCGGCGAGATCGCGGTGATCGACCACGAGGACATCGACCGAGTCAGTGCCGAGGCGCTCGTGGCGTGTCGGCCGGCCGCGGTGATCAACGCCTCCCGATCGATCAGCGGGCGCTATCCCAACGCCGGCCCGCAGATCCTCGTCGAGGCCGGCATCCCGGTCATCGACGCTGCCGGCCCGGAGGCGATGACCGCTCTCACGGAGGGCCAATGGCTGCGCATCGACGAGGGCCAGATCTTCGCGGCCGAAGGAAATGGCGACGCAACAGATGACGTGGCGCTCGTCGTCGGCATTCCGCTCACCGTCGGGGGCGTCGAGGATGCGATGGCACTCGCCCGCGAAGGCCTCTCCGGGCAACTTCAAGCCTTCGCGCAGAACACGATGGACTATCTCGTGCGCGAAAAAGACCTGCTCATCGACGGTGTCGGCGTGCCCGAGATCCGCACTCGCTTGGACGGGCGGCACGCACTGATCGTCGTGCGCGGATACCACTACAAAGAAGATCTGCTGGCGCTGCGCCATTACATCCGCGAATACAAACCGGTCCTGATCGGCGTCGATGGCGGCGCCGACGCCCTCATCGAATTGCGTTACCACCCGCACCTGATCGTCGGGGATATGGACTCGGTGTCCGACCGCGCCCTGACCAGTGGGGCCGAGATCGTCGTCCACGCCTACCGCGACGGCCGGGCGCCGGGCGCCGACCGCGTCCGATCTCTCGGCGTCGAACCGGTGATCTTCCCGGCAACCGGCACCAGTGAGGATGTCGCGATGCTGCTCGCCGACGACAAAGGCGCGAGTCTGATCGTCGCGGTCGGCACCCATGCGACGCTCGTCGAGTTCCTCGACAAGGGCCGCTCCGGCATGGCCAGCACCTTCCTGACCCGCCTGCGGGTGGGCTCCAAACTCATCGACGCCAAGGGCGTCAACCGGCTTTATCGGGCTCGCATCTCGGCGGCGAGCATGCTCGTCATGCTGCTCGTCGGCTTGCTCGTCCTCGGCCTGGCGCTGTGGGCCACCCCCGGCGGGTCGATCATTCTGCAACTCCTCGGGGCGCGCTGGGACGACCTCAAGGCTGCCATCGAGGGGATCTTCACATGATCGACTTCCGCTATCACGTCGTCTCGCTCGCCTCGGTGCTCATCGCGCTCGCGGTCGGGATCGTGCTGGGTGCCGGGCCGCTGAAGGAAGGCATCAGCGATTCGCTGAATCAGCAGGTCACCTCGCTGCGGGCGGAAAAGGCCGACCTGCGTTCCGAACTCGAAGCAGCCCAGAGCACCGTGAAAGTGCAAGAGAATTTCGCCGATGCGCAGTTGAGCCGGATGGTCGCCGGCCGTCTCGCAGACCGCTCGATCACGCTGGTCGCGCTGCCCGGCACCGCCGACGCCTTGCTCTCCGACACCGAGGACACGCTCGGCGCGGCCGGAGCGACCCTGATCGGACCCATCGATCTCCCGCAGGCGTGGACCGATCCCTCGGAGGCCGCGGCGAGCACTCGTTCCCAGCTCGCCGCGCAGCTGGCACCCACGCTTGGGCTGGCCGAAGACGCAAGCCTCGATGCCGTCCTCGGCACGGTCTTGCTGGCCAAGCTGCCGGCGACCCCGGATGACCAGACCAATTCGATCAGTGAGATCGCGCGCCAGGCAGCGTGGAACACACTCGCGGACGCCGGTCTCGTCAGCGGCGTGCTGCCCACCGATCGAGGCAGCCTGGTCGTCGTTCTCAGCCCGGCGACGGCCGCCACGACCGCAACCACCTCGACCGATACGGCAGCGCCCTATGCCGCGCAGGCCAAGCTGGTTGCGGCGCTCGATGACGCCAGCGATGGCTCGGTCATCGTCGGCCAGGTCGATCCGGCTGCCGCCGACTCCTCATCCCTGATCGCCGCGGCGCGTGACGCCTCCGGGGTCCGCCAGCGCGTTTCCACCGTCGACAATGCCGAATCGGCGGTTGGTCAGGCCAGCACGGTGGGGGCGCTGGTCGAACAACTGGCAGGCCGCTCCGGCCAGTACGGCCTCGCCGCCGGGGCGCGCTCGGCCTTCGCGGCGGGCTGAGCAGGATGCCGCGGCTCCTGACGGGCCTGCTGGGTGCCGCAGGCGGTGCCGTGGCGGCCGCCGCCGGGACCCGCGCGCTGCGTCGATATCCGCCGGGCGGCGCCGCCCGCTGGACCCGCACGAACCACGCCGGCCGGCCCATCTCCCTCCTCGAGGGGCCGGGGTATGTCCTGGGTTCCGCTGCCGGGGCGCTCGCCGCTGCCGTGGTGGCCGGCGAGGCGCGTGACGCGGGGCCGGCCCTGCTTGCCACGACCGGCGCCGGGCTCGCCGGCCTGCTCGACGATCTCGCCGGGGATAGCTCGAGCAAAGGCTTGAAGGGTCATCTCGGGGCGCTGCGGCGCGGCCAGGTGACGACCGGCGCCATCAAGATCGGTGCCCTTGGGGTCACGGGCTTGGCGGCCGCCGCCTTGGAGGACCGGCGCGCCGGCCGCGTTCTCGGCCTCTCGACCCTGCTCGGGGCCGGGGTCATCGCGGGCAGCGCCAACCTCGGCAACCTGCTCGACCTGCGACCCGGCCGGGCGGGGAAGGCGACGGTGCTGGCCGGCATACTCCCGGCCCTGCGGGGCGAGCCGGCAGCCGCCGGTGCCGTCGGGGCCGCCCTCGGCGTGCTGCCGGGCGATCTGGCCGGCGCGACGATGCTCGGCGACACCGGGGCAAATGCCGCAGGCGCACTAATCGGCAGCGCCCTCGTCGCACGAACCGGCGTGGTCGGCCGCTTCCTCACCCTCGCATTGCTGGCCGGCCTCACGCTCGCCTCGGAACGCATCAGCTTCACCGCCGTCATCGAGTCCACCCCGGGGCTGCGAGAACTCGACGCCTGGGGACGGGGATGAGCCAGCGGGGGTTGAGCCAGGTCGGCGGGCCCGCTCGCATTATCGCCGCCGCGACGATGGCAGCGCGCATCGCCGGCTTCGCGCGCATGCTCGTCTTCTCGTGGGCGGTCGGCGCGACGGTCGTGGGGACGGCATACCAAAGCACCAACACCATCCCCAATGTCGTCTTCGAGATCGCCGCCGGCGGCATCCTCGCGGCTGTTGTGGTGCCGCTGTTGGCGGGCCGGGTGGAGCGTAAGAAGCGGGACGAGGCCGCACCGATCGCGTCGGCGCTGCTGGGGTGGGCGCTGCTTGTGCTCGTGCCACTCGCGCTCCTCGTCGCGATCCTCGCCCCGTGGATCGCCCGCGCCCTGCTCGGACCCGACGGGGACGCACGCCTCGGCACCCGGATGCTGTGGGTGTTCGCCCCGCAGATCGTGCTCTATGGCGTCGGGATCGTCGCCTCCGGCATCCTGAACGCGCACCGCCGCTTCACCGCTGCCGCCCTCGCGCCGCTGATCTCCAGCCTCGTGGTCATCGCGACCTATCTGCTGTATGCCGTGCTCCGGGACCAAAACCCGGACGGCGCGGTCTGGGTGCTGGCCGGCGGGACGACACTCGGGGTGGTGGCGCTTGTTGCGACGGTGCTGCCCTCGGTTCGGGCCCTTGAGTTGCGGATACGCCCGACGCTGAGCTTCCCGCCGGGCGTCGCCGCGCGGGCGCGTCGACTCGGTGGGGCCGGCCTGATCGCGCTCTTCGCACAACAACTCAGCGTCCTCGGGGTGCTGTGGCTGGCCAATCACCGCGCCGGGCAGGGGAGCATCAACGGCTATCAATATGTCCAAGCGGTCTACCTGCTGCCCTATGCCGTGTTCGCCGTTCCCCTCGCGACGGCGGCCTTCCCGGTGCTCGCCGCATCCGATGGGCACGGCGCCAACGCCGCAGCGACCCTCGAGCGCACGGGGCGGCAGATCGCCCTGCTGAGCGGCCTGGCCGCAGCCGTCCTGGCCGCGACAGCGACGGACCTCGGCGCCTTCTTCACGGCCATCGACGCGGGACGCGATGGCACCGGTGCCGCCGCGCTCGCGGCGCTGCCGGCCACGATGCGCGCCTTCGCCCCCGGGCTGGTCGGCTTCGGGCTCGCGGCCCTGCTCACCCGGGCCATCTATGTCCGCGGTCGCGCCCGCACCGCCTCGCTCGTCATGGGGGCCGGCTGGCTGCTCGCGATCCTCATCCCCTTTCTGGCCACCCTCGGCCGTCCCGGGACGACGCCCACCCTGCGCTGGATCGGCCTCGGCTCGAGCCTGGGTATGACGTTCGCCGCCCTCGGACTGCTGCTCCTGGTTCGTTCCGCGTGGGGTTTGCCAGCTGTCGAACACATCCCGCGCACGGCGGGTGCGGCGCTCGTGGCCGGCCTTCTGGCAGCCGGGGTTGGAGGTCGAGCGCGCGGGCTGTTTCCGATCGCCGAGGGTGCGGTCGAGGCGGTGCTGGCCGGGCTCGGGGCGGCCGTGGTCGCGGCGACCGCGTTCGTCGCCTGGATGTGGGTCTTCGATTCCTCCGCACTCGCGCTCTTCACTCGAGGGCGTCGCCTGCTGGGCGATGATGCCGCGGCCGAGGACGCCGAGGCTGAGCGGGTCTCGCGGAGGATGACATGAGCCGCATCGTTCTGGTCGTCGGCAAGGCAACCGGCGGAATCGGCATCCATGTGCGCGATCTGGCGGCTGGGCTGGCCGGTCTCGGGCATGACGTCGAGGTCGTCACCGATCCGTTGACCGCCCGCACCTTCGGGCTCGATCACGCCCGCCTCCTCTGGCCCGACCCGACCCGGCCCGATCCGCGCCGGCTCGCGCAACTGAGGCGGCTGCTGCGTGGCGCCGACCTGGTCCACGCGCACGGCCATCAGGCCGGCATCGTGGCGGGGGCCGCGCTCGGACGACGGCGCCGCGGCGGCGTGCCGCTCGTCATCAGCCTGCACAACGAACTACCCGCCGTGCCCGGTCCCGCGCGGGCTGCCGTCGAGCGCGCGGAGCGGGCCGCCTTGGGCCGGGCCGAGCTGGTGACCGGGGCGAGCGACGATCTTGTCGCCGCAGCACGCAGCTTGGGGGCCGGGCATACCCAGCTCGCGCCGGTGCCCTCACCGCGGGTGCCCGCGCTCGCGGGCGCGGGCCCCGAGCAGCGCGCGGGCGCCCGCGAGCGGGTGCGGACGGCATACGGCCTGCCGGGGGACCTTCCCTGGATCGTGACGATCTCCCGAATCGCCCCACAAAAGGGCCTGCCGACCCTCGTGGCGGCGGCCGCCCAGCTGCGGACCCGAGTGCGATGGCTCGTCGCGGGCTCGGGCGTCGCCGACCTGCTCGCCGACCTTCGGGAACAGGCCGCCACCTTGGGCAGCCCCGTCGACTTCCTTGGGCCGGTGAGCGATCCGGAGGACCTGCTGCTGGCGGCCGATCTCTTCGTGCTCACCAGCACGTGGGAAGCACGAGCCCTCGTCGTGCAGGAGGCGATGGCGGCCGGCCTGCCGGTGATCGCCCCCGCCGTCGGCGGGCTGCCCGGCCTGCTGGCCGATGGCGGGGGAGTGCTCGTCCCGCCCGGCGACCCGGCCGCCACCGCCCAGGCCGTCGAGGAACTGCTCGCCGACCCGGCCCGGCGCGCGGCCCTCGGCGCGCGGGGGCGGGAGGTCGCCCGCGGCTGGGACGATCTCGACGCGGCGACACGGGCGTGGTCGACGGCATACGACCGGCTCATCGTGGGATAGGTTTGAACCCCGTGGCGACCACGACGAAGCACATCTTTGTGACCGGAGGCGTGGCCTCCTCCCTCGGCAAGGGTCTGACGGCCTCCAGCCTCGGCAATCTGCTCCGAGCGCGCGGCCTGTCGGTGACGATGCAGAAGCTCGACCCCTATCTCAATGTCGACCCGGGGACGATGAATCCCTTTCAGCACGGAGAGGTCTTCGTCACGGAGGACGGCGCGGAGACCGACCTCGACATCGGGCATTACGAACGCTTCCTCGACGTCAACCTCCAGGCCAATGCCAATGTGACGACCGGGCAGGTCTATAGCCAGGTCATCGCCAAGGAACGGCGGGGGGAGTATCTCGGCGACACCGTGCAGGTCATCCCGCACATCACCAACGAGATCACCGCTCGCATGCGGGCGCAGGCCGCCGGTCCGGACGCCCCCGATGTGATCATCACCGAGATCGGCGGCACGGTCGGCGACATCGAGTCGCTGCCGTTCCTCGAAGCCGCACGCCAGGTCCGCCACGAACTCGGCCGCGACAACTCGATGTTCCTGCACGTCTCGCTCGTGCCCTATCTCGCGCCGAGTGGCGAGTTGAAGACCAAGCCGACCCAGCACTCCGTCGCCGCGCTGCGGCAAGTCGGCCTCCAGCCGGACGCGCTGGTGCTGCGCGCCGACCGCGAGATTCCCGAGGGCATCAAGCGCAAGATCTCGCTGATGTGCGATGTCGACGCCGAGGCGGTCGCGGCCTGCGTCGACGCGCCGTCGATCTACGACATCCCCAAGGTGCTGCACCAGGAAGGTCTGGACGCCTTCGTCATTCGCCGCCTCGGCCTGAACTTTCGCGATGTCGCGTGGAGCGAATGGGATCAGTTGCTGCGCCGGGTCCACCATCCCGCGCACCAGGTCGAGATCGCGCTCGTCGGCAAGTACATCGACCTGCCGGATGCCTATCTGTCCGTCACGGAGGCGCTGCGCGCCGGCGGCTTCGCCCATGACGCCAAAGTCACCATCCGCTGGGTCGCCTCCGACACCTGTGAGACGCCGGCCGGGGCCGCGAAGGCGCTCGGCTGCGTCGACGCCGTTCTCGTCCCCGGTGGCTTCGGGATCCGCGGCATCGAAGGCAAGCTGGGCGCGCTGCGCTGGGCGCGGGAGAACGGCATACCAACCCTCGGGATCTGCCTCGGCCTGCAGTGCATGGTGATCGAGTACGCCCGCAATGTCGCCGGTATCGACGGCGCCTCCTCCAGTGAATTCGACCCCGATACCCCTGCCCCGGTCATCGCGACGATGGCCGAGCAGCTGGCGTATGTCGAGGGCGCCGGTGATCTCGGCGGCACCATGCGGCTGGGCACCTATCCCGCCGAGTTGGCCGAGGGCTCGGTCATTGCTGGGGCCTATGGCGCGACGCAGGTCGACGAGCGGCACCGGCATCGCTACGAAGTCAACAATGCTTATCGCGACCAGATCGCGGAGGCGGGCCTGGTTTTCAGTGGCACCTCGCCGGACGGCAAGCTCGTGGAGTTCTGTGAGCTGCCGGCGAGTGTGCACCCGTATTACGTTGCGACACAAGCGCATCCGGAGTTCAAGTCCCGCCCGCACCGTGCCCATCCGCTCTTTGCCGGCCTGATCGGAGCCGCGATCGAGCAGCAGCGCTCCGCGCGATTGGTCGAGGTCGAGCCGCCGGCCGTGCCGGTCGAGGCATGACCGACGCGGGCGGCGTGATCGCGGATCGGGCGGACCGGGCACCGGTGCTCGCCAGCCGCACGGTGTATGCCGGCCTGGTCTGGGATGTGCGCCGCGACGAGGTGGACCTCGGGCACGAGGTCGTCACCCGCGATGTCGTCGCGCATCCCGGCGCCGTGGGCGTCTTGGCGATGGACGAGCAGGGCCGGATCGCGCTGATCCAGCAGTACCGCCACCCCGTCGGCATGCGCCTGTGGGAGATTCCCGCCGGGCTCCTCGATGTCGCGGGGGAGGACCCGGCGCTCGCGGCGGCCCGGGAGTTGGCCGAGGAGGCCGACCTGGTCGCCGAGCAGTGGGCGGTGCTGACCGACTACTTCACCTCGCCGGGCTTCGCCAGCGAGTCGATCCGGCTCTATGTCGCGCGCGGGCTGTCCGTCGTGCCGGAGTCCGAGCGGCACGAGCGCACCGGCGAGGAGCGGGATATGCCGCTGCGCTGGGTGCCCCTCGATGAGGCGCACGCGGCGGTGCTGGCCGGGCGGCTGCACAATCCGCATACGGTCATCGCCGTGCTCGCTGCCGTGGCCCTGCGCGCTGATGGGTGGGCCGGGCTGCGGCCGGCCGACGCGCCCTGGCCCGAACGCGTCGTCCTGGCCGACTAGCGTGACGGGTATGCCGCTTCGCTCCGGTCTGCGCCGGGTCCGCACTGCGTTGTCCTCTGAGCCCGAAAAGCCGGCTGCCGCAACGTCTTCCGCAGCGCCGGTGCCGATCTTCTATGGCTATACCCGCTATAGCGTCTTTTCCCCGACGAGCCGGTCGTGGAAGTTGACCCGCGGCAAGGACAGCGACCGGGACTACTTCGAGCAGTTGTATGCCGAGCAGCGGATGCGGCCGCGCGCCGATATCTTTCTCGAACTCTCGGTGCCGATCCTGCAGCAGATGGCGCAGGCGCACGACTATCGCCATGTCGTCCACTACTCCGCGGACATGCCGCAACCGTGGCTCGGGCCGTTGCAGGAGGCCGCCCGACGCTATCCGGTGCTCTGGCTGGTCGAGGCCGATGAACAGCCGGTGCTCGCCGACACGCTGGCCGCTGACCTGCGCGAGCGCGGGGTGGGGGATTGCACCGTCGTCAACTTCCGGATCGATGATGACGACATCCTCGCGACGACCTATCTCGATCAATTGAGCGCCTTCGCCGGTCGGGCCGACCGCAACCGGGCAATCAGCCTGGCGCGCGGCGCGGCAGGCGTATATCTCGACGGCCGCATTGAACCCCTGCTGGATCAGCAGCGGCCGTTCGGCGCCCAGGGGCAGGCCTATGTCGGCAACTTCCGCGCCCGCGACGGTCGGCTTTTCCTGCGCGGTGGGCCCGGGATCGACCACACAAAGGTGGCCCGGCACCTGCCGACGATCGTCGACGCCCGGGAGATCGCGTGGCTCCAATTGCGCCACCCGGGGCAGGACATGCTCACCGATGAAGCCGACGCGCTCGATCGGATCCGGCGTTCGATTGCCCACCTGCCACCGCTGACCGATACGGACATCGCGGCCCTTTTCCCGACCATCGTGGACCGGCTGATATCCGGCTGAGAGCCCGCCGCACGGTCAGTAGACTGGTGGGGCCCCGGGTGGGCGCGGCCAAGCTGGTCGGCGAGCCCGCGGCATACCTCCTGATCCCCGACGAAGGAACCCCTGTGCTTCGCACTCACCAGGCCGGCACGCTCAGTGCCGCCCAGATCGACCAGAACGTCACTCTCACCGGATGGGTCGCCAAGCGCCGCGATCACGGCGGCGTGGCGTTCATCGATCTGCGCGACGCCAGCGGCGTGGTGCAGGTGGTCGCCCGTGATGAGGTACTGACCGGCGCGGCACACGACCTGCGCAGCGAATACTGCATCAAGGTCGTCGGCACCGTCATCGCCCGCGGGGAGAAGAATGTCAACCCCGACCTCGCGACCGGCGCCATCGAGGTGGTCGCGAGCGAGATCACCGTTCTCGGCCCCAGCGAGCCGCTGCCCTTCCAGATCGACGAGCGGCTCACGGTCGGCGAGGAAGCGCGCCTGAAGTACCGCTATCTCGACCTGCGCCGGCCGGGCGCGCACAACGCGGGACACGGCATACGCCTGCGTTCCAAGGTCAGCCAGGCCGCGCGAAAGGTGTTGGGGGAGCGCGACTTCGTCGAGATCGAGACCCCGACGCTGACGCGGTCGACCCCCGAGGGCGCCCGAGACTTCCTGGTGCCCGCGCGGCTCGCGCCGGGCTCCTGGTATGCCCTGCCGCAGAGCCCGCAGTTGTTCAAGCAGCTGCTCATGGTGGCCGGGATGGAGCGCTACTACCAGATCGCGCGCTGCTATCGCGACGAGGACTTCCGCGCCGACCGGCAGCCGGAGTTCACCCAGCTCGACATCGAGATGTCCTTCGTCACCCAGGACGACATCATCGAGCTCGGCGAGGCGCTAGCCGTCGAGATCTGGAAGCTCATCGACGTCGACTTGCCGACGCCGTTCCTGCGGCTGACGTATGCCGACGCGATGGCGCGCTATGGCTCGGACAAGCCGGACCTGCGCTTTGGTGTCGAGTTGACCGAGTGCACGGACTTCTTCAAGGACACGACCTTCCGGGTCTTCCAGGCTCCCTATGTCGGCGCGGTCGTCATGCCGGGTGGGGCCTCGCAGCCGCGCAAGGTTCTCGACGGCTGGCAAGAGTTCGCCAAGCAGCGCGGGCACAAGGGACTGGCATACGTCCTGGTCCAGGAAGACGGGACGCTCACCGGGCCGGTGGCCAAGAACCTCACCGAGACCGAGACGGCGGGCCTGGCCGCGCATGTCGGCGCGGCGCCTGGCGACTGCATCTTCTTCGCCGCCGGCCCGGCTAAGGCGGCCCGCAGCCTGCTCGGTGCCACCCGGCTCGAGATCGGCAAGCGCGCCGGGCTGATCGACGAGAACGCCTGGTCCTTCCTGTGGGTCGTCGACGCGCCGCTCTTCGAGCCGACCGCGGACGCCGAGGCGGCGGGCGATGTCGCCGTCGGTGCGGGCGCCTGGACCGCTGTCCACCACGCCTTCACCAGCCCCAAGGACGAATTCCTCGACACCTTCGACACCGACCCCGGCCCCGCGCTGGCCTATGCCTACGACATGGTCTGCAATGGCAACGAGATCGGCGGCGGCTCGATTCGTATCAACCGCAAGGACATTCAAGAGCGCGTCTTCGCGGTGATGGGCCTGAGCCAGGAGCAGGCGCAGGAGAAGTTCGGCTTCCTGCTCGACGCCTTCAAGTTCGGCGCGCCGCCGCACGGTGGCATCGCGTTCGGCTGGGACCGGATCGTCATGCTGCTCGGCGGCTATGCCTCGATCCGCGATGTCATCGCCTTCCCGAAGTCCGGTGGTGGGTTCGACCCGCTGACCGAGGCGCCGGCGGCGATCTCGCCGGAGCAGCGCAAGGAAGCGGGCATCGACGCCAAGCCGGCCGCTCCCAAGGCTGATTCAGCCGGGGCCTGAGCGCCGTTGTCCCTCAGCTCGATCGCGACGCCCGGTGCGTGCCCCTGTGGCACGGGCCGGGCGTTCGCGTCGTGCTGCGCGCCCTACGTCGTGGACGGCCTCGCGCCGCCGACGGCCGAGGCGACGATGCGATCCCGGTATGCCGCCTATGCCCTCGGTATGCCCGACCACCTCTTTCGCACCTGGCATCCGCGGACGCGGCCGGCCGAGCTGCCGGTGCCGGATGAGACCAGGTGGACGGGCCTCGACGTGCTCGACGTGGTGGGTGGCAGCGCCGACGAGGCCACCGGGATCGTGGAGTTCGTGGCGCACTGGAGATCCGGTGATCAGCAGGGCGTCCTACGCGAACGCAGCACTTTTGCTCGTCGCGGCGGCCGCTGGGTCTATGTCGACGGCGTCACCTCGTGAGCCCAGTCAGGCCACGGACCAGCGCCGGCCTCCTGCCGGTCCGGCTGGGTGCGAACGGGGCCATCGAGGTGCTGATCGCCCACATGGGCGGGCCGCTGTGGGCGTGCAAGGACGACCGGGCGTGGAGCATCGTCAAAGGTGAGTTCGACCCCGCGGCTGAGGAGCCGCGGGCCGCAGCCGAGCGAGAGTGGCGCGAGGAGACAGGATCGGTCGTCCCGGAGGGGCCGGTTGTGGAACTCGGGACGGTGACGCAGTCCGGCGGCAAGACCGTGCATGCGTTTGCCGTGTTCATCGACGGCGAGGTCGGAGTCGATCTGGCGGCCGGCGATCAGGTGACGATGGAGTGGCCGCCACGATCCGGGCGCACGATCACCTTCCCGGAGATCGACCGCCTCGAGTGGTGCGTGGCCGAGGTTGCGGCCCGGCGGCTGGTCGCCGCCCAAGTCGGTTTCCTCGACCGGCTCGATCTGCCCTCGTGAAGCTGCCGCGGCGCACTGACATCGATCTGGATGCCGTTCTCGCGGAATTGGATCCGAGCCTCGCCGGTGCCCGGCTGAGCGAGCTCGGGGAGGGTTGGGACAACATCGCGTATGCCGTGCACCCCCCTTCCGGGGGCCAGCCGCTGGTGCTGCGGGTCAGCAAGTTCGCCGACGAGACCGAGCGCTTTGACACCACGACCAAGGACGCCGAGCTGTTGCGGTTCGTCGCGCGGCGCTCACCGCTGGTGACCAACACCGTCCGCGCAGTCGACGCTTACGCCGGGGTGTTGCTCCTGACGATGGTGCCGGGGATCGGTGCGGGAACAGCGCCGATCCGGGACCGTCCGGCCCTGGCCGAGTCGCTCGGCACCCTTCTAGGGCCCCGGCGATGGCGGCGATGGCGCCGACCACGGGAATCCCGGCGGCCACGAACCCCCCGAAGACAACGATCATGACGAGGAAACTCAGCGGCAGGGCGATCCCCTCGCCCCGCTGTCCATCGATCTTGATCTGCTCCACGATGCGGTCCACCAGCGCCCGAATGCTGCCGCGCTGCGAGTCGTGCGCCCCGCTCGCGCGCACGAGTTCGTCGAACACCGCGTCGATGCGGTCATGGGTCTCGTCCTCCGACGAGCGGCTGAGCCCCTGCTTGAGCAGGACGATCGTGGCGAAGCCACCGGAGTACTGACTGCGGTCGGCGAACATCGCCCGCGCCCCGGCGGAGTCGAGTCCGCCGGGAACGACATACGGATTCGCGGCGCGCTCCACCCCGGGGATCGCCAGGAGCTCAGTCACCGCCGTGCGGGCGGCAGCCGCGACGCGCGGCGGCCGGGTCGATTCCGGCCACCAGCAGCGTGTAACTCCCGCCGAGGCCCTGCTCCCGAGTGGTTCCCCGCAGGAGGTCGCGGCCGGTCAGATGTTCCCCGGGTGCCTCGATGTCACTGGTGTGCAGCCGCGGAAACAAGCCCTCCCCGACCACGCCGGTGGCGGCGAGGAAGGCCACGACCACCGCGACGAACCACACCCCGACGACGACGCGGGCGTGGCGACCGACCCAGCTGCCCCAGCCTCGCACGGACCGAGCCTAGGGCGTCATAGGGTCGAGCACATGGACGGTGACTCTGTGGGTCTGCCCGTGCTCGACGCGCCCGAGCAGCGCATCCTCGGGGCGCTGTTGGAGAAGCAGGTGACCGTCCCGGCGAGCTATCCCCTCTCCCTCAACGCCCTCCAGGCGGCGTGCAACCAGGCCACCAGCCGCGACCCGGTCACGGACTACTCCACCAACGAGATTGAGTCCGTATGCCGCGCGCTCAAGGACCGCTCGCTGGTGCGGTTCGTCTGGGCGGGCACGGGCGCGCGGGTGGTCAAGTTCCATCAGCGCCTTGAGGAAGCGCTCGACCTAGCCCCGGACGAGCGCGCCCTCGTCACGCTGCTGCTGCTGCGCGGGGCCCAAGCTCCGGGGGAACTGAAGACTCGGGCCGAGCGACTGCACTCCTTCGCCGATCGCGGCGAGGTCGAGGCGGTGCTGACCCGGTTGGCCGACCGGCCGGCTCCCGTGGTGCGCCAGCTCCCACGCCGGCCCGGCCAGCATGACTCGCGGTGGATCCATCTGCTCGGCCCGGTCGTGGCGCACGCGGACGACGTGTCCGCGGCCGCCGCCTCGACTGTCGATCGCGATGTGGTGCTCTTGGATGGGGCCGAGGCGCGGGACCGGCGGGTTCGGGCGGCATACGACTCGTGCGCGCCGAACTATGCCGAGGCGCTTTCGGATGAGTTGTCCCACAAGGCATTTGACCGCTGGCTGCTGGATCGGATCGTCGCCGACACGATCGGCCCGATCGCGGATATCGGCTGTGGCCCCGGTCAAACGACCGCGTACCTTGCGGCGGCCGGTGCCGACGTGATGGGAGTCGACTTCGCCGCAGCGATGATCGAGCAAGCGCGTGCCACCCATCCATGCCTGGCCTTCCAGCAGGCTGACTTCACCCGGCTCCTCCGCCCGCCACACGCGAGCGCGTGGGGAGCGATCACGGCCTGGTATGCATTCGTCCACCTCGCGACCTCGGAACTCCCGGCCGTCCTCGGCTCGCTGGGCCGGATTCTGTCGCCGGACGGGCTGCTGGCGTTCGCGGTGCATATCGGCAACGCGGTCCACCACAGCGACGAATTGTTCGGTGCCCCAGTCGATCTCGACTTCGTGCTGCACGATCGCGACGACGTGCTCGCGGCCGTCGCGACGGCAGGGCTGAGCGTCGCGGAGTGGTATGTCCGCGGGCCACTGCCCACCGAGGCTGCGACCGAACGCCTCTATGTCCTCGCCCGCCCCTGAGTCGGCCACGTGATCGTCAAAGGGCGAGGCGGTAACCGCGCTTAACCACGGTCTGAATCAGCTCCAAACCGACAGACTCGCGCAAGCGGGCGATGGCGACTTCGGCGGCATGAGGGTCGGCGCTGCTGCCCGGTAGTGCACCAAGCAACTCTTCTCTGGAGACGACCCGGCCCGCCGACGCGACGAGCACGCGCAGGACGGCCAGGCTGCTGGGCGTCAAGGCGACGGGAACGCCGTCGATCAGGGCGGACGTCGCGAGAAGGCGCACGTGTCCCGCACGCGTTCGGACCGTCGGATCGTGCTCCTGCACATGGGCGAGCAGCGCTCGAATCATCGATCCCAGGCGGCCTCGCTCCGGGGCGAGAGGCCCCAATCCGGCCTCGACGAGTGGTCGTGCGGTCACCGGCCCCACGGCGAGCGCGATGGTGTTGCCGCGAACGCAATGCTCCACGATCGCCGGCAGCACGCCGGCCCCGTCGGCGGCGTGCAACCAGGCGGCAGCCCCCGGGGCCGAGGTGAACACGACGACATCAACCTCGCCATTGGCCACGGCCCGGGTGGACTCGGTGAGCAGGTGTCGGTCCCGAGGCGGACCCCAGCGATAGACGACCAGCGGTGTCACCTCTGCCCCCGCGTGAGTGAGCGCGTCGTCAATGCCATCCGAGCCTGCACCATGGTGTTGCACGGCCACACGCAACCCGGAAACACCCTCGGCGAGTAGGAAGTCCGTCAACTCCGCCGCCGTCTCCGATTCGGCCACCCAATCCGTGTGCAGGGCCGCTTGCTGGACGGCGCCATGGGCTTTCGGGCCGCGTGCAACGATCCGCGCCTGAGCGAGGAGGTGATGCAGGGGCTCGCTCAAGCCAGCAGCATCAGCCGCCTCGAGCCAGCCGCGAAAGCCGATGCCGGTCGTCACGATCACGACATCCGGAGGGTCGGCGATGAGCCGCTGCGTGCTCTCGACGAGTTGGGCGTCGTCGAGATGCGGCACGATCGACAGAGCGGGCGCGTGGTGCACGTGCGCCCCACGTCGGGACAGAGCCGCCGTAATGTCCCCTGCGCGACGGTCCGCAGTGACCAACACGGCATACCCCTGCAGGACCTGATCCACCATGCCCCAAACCTTTGATCAGGACGCCTGCGCCACGAACGCGCGCAGTGCGTCGGCCGCGGCGACCCGGCCCAGAACGATGACGGCAGGCGGCTGGACGCCGAGTGCTTCGGCGAGCGCCGGCAGCGCCTCGAGAGTGCTGCGCGTGATGCGCTGCTGCGGCAGCGTCCCGCTCTCGATGATCGCGGCCGGAGTCGACGGGTCGACGCCGGCGGTCAGGGCCGCTGCGACGTGGGCCTGCAGTTCGGCAACGGCCATGAGGAGCACCAACGTGCAGGTCCCGCCGGCCACGCTCGCCCAGGCGCTCTGCGCGACCGGCCGGTGACCGTGCGCGATCTGAACGGCGTCCGCGATCCCGCGATGGGTCACCGGAATGCCGGCCGCCGCGGGGGCGGCAAGCGCGCTACTCACCCCGGGGACCACCTCGACGGGTATGCCGTTGGCCTCGCACGCGGCGGCCTCCTCGCCTCCCCGGCCGAAAAGGAAACTGTCGCCACCTTTCAGGCGCACGACGCGTCGACCCATCCGCGCGTGCTCGATGAGCAGGCTGTTGATCTGCTCCTGAGTTCGGGTATGCCGACCGGGCTGCTTGCCGACGTCGATCACCTCGATCCCCGGGGGTAGTTCCTCGATCAGGCCGACGGGTGCCAGTCGGTCCGTGACGACGACATCCGCGCACATCAGTGCGCGGTAGCCGCG
>NZ_BAAAPO010000001.1:0-14916 GCF_039531185.1 Nostocoides veronense | reverse complement strand
GCCGATCCGCGGTTGATAAAAGCCACGGTTATGCGCGGGACGATAGGAGTTCATCTCGATCGGCCTCCGGTGACCGTGTCGTTGGTGACGGATGCGACGATGCCGATGGATAACTCATGCCCGAGCACGCGAACCGGCCAGGTGCGCAACGCGACGGGGGTTTGGTCGCCGGCATCGAGACACTCGCCGGTCTCGAGATCGAAAACCTGCTTGTACATCGGGGAGGTAACGCATGGACGGCCGTTGCGGGTGCCGACAAGGCTGCGAGAGATGATCATGGCTCCGCAGAAAGGGTCGTGCTGTTGGACGGCGAAGAACGCGTCATCGTGGGTGCGAAAGATCGCGATCTGCACGCCCTGGACGAGCGCGGCGACACCGCGCTCATGGGGCACTTCGCGCACCTGGCAGATCGGTACCCACTCGGTGACGTGTTCGATCGGGCGGTCGAGCGGGGAGGTAGACGAGGTGGTGATCATGGACGCACTCCCAAGGTGGTTCCGGCGATGAGGACCGCACTAGTGCGCTCGTCGGGACGGGCAGGGCGGGCCTGACCGCGTTCGGCGACATAGGCGAGTGACTCGTCGTGCGCCTGCGGCGCGTTAACGAAGGAGGTGAAGCGGGCCAATGTCTGTGGATCGTCGAGCGCCGCGGCCCATTCGTCCTGATAGGAATCCACATGTCGGGCCATGGCGGCGTCGAGATCGGCGCCGATACCCAGGCTGTCGTCAAGCACGACGGACCGCAGCGCCTCGAGGCCGCCGTCGTACTCTTCGATCCAGGCAGCGGTGCGCTGGAGGCGGTCGGCCGTACGCACATAGAACATCAGGAAGCGGTCGATCGTTCGGATCAGGTCCGGTGTCTCGAGGTCCTCGGCGAACAATTGCGCATGGCGAGGGGTGAAGCCGCCATTGCCGCCGACATACAGATTCCAGCCCTGCTCGGTCGCGATGATGCCGACGTCCTTGCCCCGCGCTTCCGCGCATTCTCGGGCGCAACCGGACACCCCGAGTTTGAGCTTATGCGGCGATCGCAACCCGCGATACCGCAGTTCGAGCCCGATGGCGAGGGCGACCGAGTCTTGCACGCCGAAGCGACACCAGGTCGAGCCGACACACGACTTCACGGTCCGTAGCGACTTGCCGTAGGCATGGCCGGACTCGAAGCCTGCATCGATGAGCAGCCGCCAGATCTCGGGCAACTGATCGATGCGGGCGCCGAACAAGTCGATGCGCTGACCGCCGGTGATCTTGGTGTAGAGCCCGAAACGCTGGGCGACCTCGCCGATGGCGATCAGCCCCTCCGGCGTGATTTCACCGCCGGGGATCCGGGGGACGACGGAGTAGGAGCCGTCCTTTTGCAGATTGGCCATCGCAAAGTCGTTGGTGTCCTGCAAGGTGCCGCGGTCGGCCCCGAGAATGTGTTCGTTGTAGAGACTGGCAAGGATGGAGGCGATGACGGGTCGGCAGATGGCGCAGCCGCGGCCGCCCGTGCCGTGGCGCTCAATGATCTGAGTAAAAGTGCGCAGTTCGGTGACCCGTACGGCGTCGAAGAGTTCGGAGCGGGACAGGGCGAAGTGCTCGCACAAGGCGGTGCTGAGCTCGATGCCCGCCTTCGCCAATTCCTTGCTCACCAACGACTTCACTAATGGCAGGCACGATCCGCAACTCGTCCCTGCTTTGGTGCACGCCTTGACCGCGGCGACGTCCGTGCAGTGCCGCTCGGAGACCGCCGCCCGCACAGTGCCGGCACAGACGTTGTTGCACGAGCACACGGGTGCCTCATCGGGCAGGTCGAGGTCGGCCACGCTGCCCGAACTGGCCGGCGCCAGGTAGCCGACCGGATCGGACGGCAGGGGGCGCCCGAGCATGGGCCGCAAGCCGGCATAGGCGCTCGCATCGCCGACGAAGATGCCGCCAAGCAGGGTTCGCGCATCATCGGACAGCACGAGCTTCTTATAGACCCCAGCGACGGGATCAGAAACCACCACCTCGAGGCAATTCGGATCGGTGCTCATGGCATCCCCGAAGCTCGCAACATCCACGCCGAGAAGCTTCAATTTGGTGGCGGTGTCCGCGCCGGGGAAGGTGGAGTCCCCGCCGAGCAGGTTGTCCGCGACCACTTCGGCCATCGCGTAGCCGGGAGCCACGATGCCCCAGCACCGTCCGTCGATGCAGGCGACTTCGCCGATGGCCCACACGGCGGGATCGTTTGTGCGGCAACGCGAGTCGACCAGCACGCCACCACGCTCACCAACCCCAAGATCCGCCGAGCGTGCCAAATCGTCGCGCGGGCGCACCCCGGTGGCGAAGACGACGACGTCGGCGCGGACCTGCTCCCCGTCAGCGAACTGCATTCCTGCGACGCGGCCGCGCTCGCCGAGAACCTTCGCGGTGGCGGTCGAGGTGCGCACGCTGACGCCGAGTCCGGTGATAAGTCGGTGCAGAGCCGCCCCGCCCCCCGTGTCGACCTGCAGGGGCATCAATCGGTCCGCGAACTCGACGACGGTCGTCTCCACCGCGAGAGCATTGAGGGCTCCCGCCGCCTCCAAGCCGAGCAGGCCACCACCGACCACAACTCCCCGCGGAGCTCGGCGGGGATTCCGGGTCCGGAGATCCTCGACGAACTGACGCAATTCGGCGACATCGTCGATGGTGCGATAGACGAAGGCGCCGTGCAGGTCATTGCCGGGGACGGGTGGCTTCGCGGCATACGACCCCGTCGCCAGCACCATGGCGTCGTAGGGGTAGTCATGACCATCGCTACCCCTAACCAACCGCGCGTCCCGGTCGACGTGTCTGGCGGCGACGCCTCGGCGCAGGCTCACGACGTGGTCTTCCCACACGCTTTGATCGCCCAGCGCGAGATCCTCGGGGGAGCGTCCGCTGAAATAGGTCGTCAATGCCACGCGGTCGTAGGGCGCGCGGGGCTCTTCGGCTAGCACGGTGATCTGCCAGACTCCGACGCTATCGCGATCGCGCATGGCGTCGACCAGTCGTCTGGCGACCATGCCGCCGCCGACAATGAGCAGCTTCTTGGGCGCCATGGGCGCTGAGGTGGTCATGGATGGGCCCCTTTCGGGAACGGATGCGCTGACATTAGGAAGGTGGTGTTTCCGGGGTGCCCCAACGAGGTTTCCGGGTGATTACAGGGATTTCACGGTCGCTGCGTCCGCGTCGCCCCGGCTGAGGAGGCGCTCAAGCTCATCTCGGCAGCCACCGCATCCCGTGCCGGCTCGGGTCTGGTTGGCGATCTCGTCCACTGTGTGCGCACCGGTCGCGACCGCATCCAGGACCCGGGCCCGGGTGACGGAATTGCATCGGCACAGATCCTCGGGCTCCTCCCGTGCGGCACTGCCGAGGTCGTATGCCGATCGGTCGAGCAGCAAGGCGAGGGGGTCGAGGGGGAGTGGCGTGCGCTGGGTATAGGTCGTCAAGAGTTGCGCGGCGATGGGGCCGGCGCCGATGCACGTGGCTCCGACGAGCCGGCCCCGATGGATCACGAGCTCGATATGCCGGCCCGCGCCCGAATCGGCAACGGTCAGGGCCCGGTGACCCGGCAGGTCGGGTCGCCGGGTCCCGCAGATACCCATGGTCACGACATCCAGGCCGGGAGCCTTGAGCCGGACCACATCGTCGGTCCCGACGCTGTCTGCGGGAACTGTGGTGCCGGTCAGGTGGGCCACGAGGGCTCGCGCCTGACTCCAGCCCTGCGCCAGCAGACCGAGCGATCCGCTGGGGGGTTGTGCGCAGTCACCAATCGCGAAGATGCGTGGATCGTTGACGGAGGCCAGGCCCGCCGTGACGACCACACCGCGGTCGATGACCAGGCCCGCTCGCCGCGCCAAGGCCACCGAAGGGATGGCGCCAGCGGCGATCACGAGCAGATCGCAGGGCAGGCGCTCGCCGTCCGAAAGCACGACCTGCCGAATGCCATCTTCGTCGGCCACGATTCCCGAAGCCGTGGCGCCCTGCCGAAGCCCGATCCGGAGCCCGAGCACCGCGTCCGCCAAGACGCCCGCAGACGCCTCATCTAGCTGGCGCTCCATCATCGTGGGCGCCGGATGCACCAAAGTCACGGGCACGCCCCGCCGGGCTAGGCCGGCCGCGATCTCCAGTCCGAGGACGCCAGCGCCCAAGACGACAGCAGACCGCGAGTTCATCGAGGCGGCCGCCAGACCCCGCGCGTCATCGATCGTGCGCAGCGTGCGGACTCCGCGCGGGGGCTCCCCGGCCGTCCCGAGCCCCTTCAGGTCAGGCACCCGGGCCGCGGCGCCGGTCGCCAGGACGAGTTGGTCATAGCGGGTACGACGACCGTCTGCCGTGACGACGACCCGATCCTCACGATCGATCTCGCAGACGGTCGACCCCAGGGATGTCTCGAGTCGTGCGTGCGCCAGCTGCGGCATCATGATGCTGCCGAGATCCCTTGTGCCAGAAACGACGTCGCTCAACAACACCCGGTTGTAGGCCTGGCTGGACTCAGCTCCGAACTGCGTCACGCGGTAGCGCCCAGCGACATCGGCGGCCAGCAGGTCGGCGGTGAAGCGCGCACCGACCATGCCATTTCCGACCACGACGAGACGGGTCATGCGAGAACCTCCTGTGCGGGTAGGGCAGTCGTCACCAGGGCGATCGACGCGGCGGCGAGCTTGAAGTCCGGCATCCCCGACGTCGGGTCGGTTGTCGGTGCCGTAAGCCGATTCGCGCTACCAAGCCCACCCCAGTGGAAGGGCATGAAGACCGTGTCGGGGCGGATGTCGAGGCTCACTCGAGCTCGCGCGTAAGCGGTGCCCCTCGCGGTCGTGATCGCCACCAATGCTCCGGACGTGATCCCGTGGCGGCGGGCGAGTTCAGGGTGGAGTTCCACGATGGGCGCTGGTGCCGCCTCGAGAAGTTCCGGCACGCGACGGGTCTGGGCGCCCGACTGATAGTGATGCAACAGCCGCCCGGTGATCAGGTGGATCGGCGCCTCCCGCCGCACGGGATCGGCGGGCTCACGGGGAGTTACAACCACCGCGCGAGCTCGGCCGTCCGGATGCGCGAAGCGGTCGAGGAACAGCCGAGGAGTGCCCAGGTGGTCAGCCGGATCACCCTGTTCGAGGTCGAATCGAAGCATCGATTCCGTTGCGGGCCAATAGATTCCACGGTTGTTGGCTTGGGCCTTGTCGAGAACGTCGTGGCTGACCCCGCTGTAGTCCGCCAGTCCACCGGCGCTCGCCCGTGCGAGTTCGTCGAAGACGGCAGCGGGCTCGGTCGGCCACACCGAGGGCGCGCCGAGCCGACGAGCTAGTTCCGCCCAGATCCACAACTCGGACTGAGCGGCTCCTGGGGCGTCGACAGCCTTGCGTCGACGCACGATGCGACCCTCGAGAGTCGTCATCGTCCCCTCCTCTTCGGCCCATTGGGTCACCGGGAGCACAACCTCGGCCAGTTGCGCGGTCTCCGACGGGACGACATCGGCGACCACGAGCAGATCGAGTCCGCGAAGTCGCCGGCTGACCTGCTCGGCATCGGGTGCACTGACGACCGGATTGGCGCCGTGGACCAGCAGCGCCCGAGGGCCACCGGGTCTGCCCAGGGAGTCGAGCAATTGCACGGCTGGCACTCCCTTGCCGGGCAGCGTGTGCGGCTCAACTCCCCACACGCCAGCAATGTGCTTCCGGGAAGCCGGGTCCTCGATGTGCCGGTATCCGGGTAGCTGGTCCGCCTTCTGTCCGTGTTCGCGGCCACCCTGGCCATTTCCTTGACCCGTCAGAGTCCCGAATCCGCTACCGCGCCGACCGGGAAGGCCAAGCGCGAGAGCGAGATTGATGGCCGCGGTGACGGTCGCCGTCCCATGACTCGATTGCTCCATGCCGCGTCCAGACAGGACATAGGCGCCGGAGCCGCCGGCTCGTGGGCTTGCCGCGATCAGCACGTCCGCCACGCGGTGCAGGTCGGCCACGGGGACACCGCATACTTGCTCCACCCGTTCGGGCCACCACGCAACGGCGATTGCGGCGACCTCGTCGAATCCGCTGGTTCGCTGGGCGAGATAGTCCCTGTCGAGGGCATCGCGTGCCAGAACGATGTGCAGCAGGCCGAGCAGCAGGGCGAGATCGGTGCCCGGCCGTGGAGCCAGATGCACACCGGAACCCAGTTCGGTGAGGGCCGCCGTGCGGGTACGTCGAGGATCGATGACGAGCAGTCCGCCGCGACATCGCACGGCGTCCAGGTGTCGCACGAAGGGCGGCATCGTCTCGGCGGGATTGCTGCCGATCAGCAGAACAGCCCCCGCGCCCGCAAGATCCGTCACGGGGAATGGCAGCCCACGGTCGATCCCGAAGGCCCGATTTGCGGCTGCGGCCGCGCTCGACATGCAGAAACGCCCGTTGTAGTCGATCTTGGACGTGCCAAGAGCGAGTCGGGCGAACTTGCCCAGTTGATAGGCCTTTTCATTGGTCAGCCCGCCACCGCCGAAGACCGCAATGGCGTCGCAGCCGTACTCGGCCTGGATGTCGCGAATCCGGGCCGCGATGTGATCCAGTGCCACCTCCCAGGAGACCGGCACGAGATCGCGCCCCTCGCCACGCAGCAGCGGTCGGGTCAATCGGTCTGCCACCGAGGTGACGACGGCACTGCTCCAGCCCTTCTGGCACAGCCCGCCCTGATTGGTCGGGAAGTCGAACGGCTCAACCCGCAGGCCGCTGTCGGTGCGCAGCGTCATGCCGCACTGAAGGGCGCAATAGGGACAGTGGGTCGTGGCGTTGCCCATGCGATCAGACCTGCGCCGCCTGCGCGGCGGTCCCGCTACGCGCATAGGCGAACCAGGTCGCGGCGGCCATCACGGCATACACGGCGATGAAAACCCACAGTGCTGGAATGATCGAACCGGCCTGAGCCAGAGAGTATTTGAAGCCTTGCGGGATGAGGAAGCCACCGTAGGCGCCGATCGCGCCGGCGATCCCGATGCAGGCGCCCGCCAGTCGTCGGGCGGTGGGGAGAGATGCGGCGTTCGCTCTCAGGCGGAAGATCGCCGGAATCATCCGATAGGTCGCGCCATTTCCGAGGCCCGAGCCAGCGAACATGGTGAAGAAGGCCAGGAGAAAGAGGGCGAAGTTGTGGTGCCGCAAGGCGGTAATGGCGAGGACAGCACCGACGGCCATCACGGCATACGAGGCGATTGTCATCCGCGCACCGCCGATGCGATCGGAGATGATCCCACCGACCGGGCGCAGGAGTGCCCCGATGATCGCTCCGGCGAAGGCGAGGTAGGCCGATTTCTCGGGAAACTGTGACTTGAGCAGCGTGGGGAAAGCGGCGGAGTAGCCCACGAACGAGCCGAAGGTTCCGAGATAAAGGAAGGAAATTAGCCACGTGTGTCGCACGCGCAGCGCCCCGGTGTAGGCCGACAGGTCGGACCGCGCGGAGTCGAGGTTGTCCATGAGCAGCCACGCGAGGAGCGCGGCTATCAGGGCCAAGGGGATGAACATCAGGCCGGCCCGGGCTAGGTGCAGTCCGGCGCCGACGGTCACCACCAGAGGGACGATCATCTGCACGACTCCGGTGCCGAGATTTCCACCGGCGGCGTTGAGGCCCAAGGCTTTTCCCTTCTCAGCCTCGGGATAGAAGAAGGAGATATTCGTCATGGACGAGGCGAAGTTCCCGCCGCCAAATCCGGCTAACGCAGCGCAGGCGAGCAGCACTTCATACGACTGCTGCGTCGCGATGCCCCAACTGAGCGCGAGAGCAGGCACGAGCAGGAGGAGGCTGGAAATAACGGTCCAGTTGCGGCCACCAACCTTTGTCACGGCAAAGGAATAGGGAATCCGCAAGGTTGCGCCCACCAAGGCGGGCAGAGACACCAACCAGAACTGCTGGCTTACGGTGACCTCGATCCCGGCGGCCGGAAGGCGCGGAACGACGACACTCCACAGTGCCCAGACGCAGAAGCCGAGGAATTCGGCATAGATGGAAATGCTCAGATTGCGCCGGGCGATCCTGCGCCCGCCGTTGCGCCACAAGATCGTGTCCTCGGGATCCCAGCCGTGGATCCAACGGCCAGTCGTGTGCTGCGGAGCGACTCCTGGCCGCTCCGGGGCGAGGGTCGTGCTCGGCTCATCGCCGACTAGAGAGGTCTTCACGACACTTCTCCTTCGCTTCGGGGTGGAGCCCCGACCGCCGGGTACTCGGGCCGGCCGGGGCGCGGCGTCGACATCGGCGCTTGTCCAGAGCCTGGGCCGAGCGTGTAACGCCCGTCGGCGGCGACGATTACGTTGACGTAAATTGGTCCTCACCCTCGTTGGTGAGGCGTGTGAGGTCTCGGCATCGCTACCCTGACCGGATGACCTCCGGGCCGGATCTCTTCGGGGCGGCAGCGCAAGACGGGCCAACACCCGACGCGGCCCTGCCGCCACTTGCCGTGCGGATGCGGCCCCGCTCCCTTGCCGAGGTCCGGGGACAGGCCGATGTGCTGCGGGTTGGTTCGCCCCTGCGTCGCCTCATCGAGGGCAGCGGCGGGCGGGCCGGCCCGATCTCGGCCATCCTGTGGGGCCCACCGGGGACTGGCAAGACGACGCTCGCCCACCTCGTGGCCAGCGCGGCCGGCCGGGAGTTCGTCGAGTTGTCTGCGATCACCGCCGGAGTCAAGGACGTCCGCGCGGTGATGGACCAAGCGGCCCGCAACCGTGACCTCTATGACCGGCAGACCGTGCTCTTTCTCGATGAGATCCACCGCTTCACCAAGGCTCAACAGGATGCGTTGTTGCCGGGCGTCGAGAACCGCCAGGTCATCCTCGTCGCTGCCACGACCGAGAATCCGTCCTTCTCGGTCATCGCCCCGCTCCTGTCACGGTCGGTGCTGATCACGCTGACGTCGTTGTCCGACAACGACATTCGCGAGGTGATCGAGGCGGCGGTGACGTCCGAGGGCGGGCTGGCCGCGGCATACACCTTGGGGGAGGAGGCCCGCGAGCATCTGGTGCGGGTCAGCGGTGGTGACGCCAGGCGGGCCTTGACCGCTTTGGAAGCCGCGGCCGGCGTGGCCGAGGATCTGCGCGGGGTGCGCGGCGACGATGCGGCCACCAGCATTACGTTGGCGGCCGTCGAGCAGGCGATGGCGCAGGCGGCCGTGCGCTACGACCGCACCGGCGACCAGCACTATGACGTCGCCTCGGCGCTCATCAAGTCGATGCGCGGCTCCGATGTCGACGCCGCGCTGCACTACCTCGCCCGAATGTTGGAGGCGGGGGAGGACCCGCGCTTCATCGCCCGCCGCATCGTCATCGCCGCCTCCGAAGATGTCGGGATGGCCGACCCGACGGCGCTGCAGACGGCCGTCGCTGCCTTGCACGCCGTCGCGCAGATCGGGATGCCGGAGGCGCGGATCATCCTGGCGCAGGCGGTGGTCCACAATGCGCTCGCGCCGAAGTCCAATTCGGCCTATGCCGGCATCAATGCAGCCATCGCCGACATCCGCGCCGGCAAGGGCGGAGTGGTGCCCGCGCACCTACGCGGCAGTGGGTATGCCGGCGCCACCCGGCTGGGTCACGGTGCCGGCTACGTCTATGCCCACGCCGAGCCGGATGGTGTTGCCGCGCAGCAGTATCTGCCCGACGACCTCCACGGCGAGACCGACTATTACCGGCCCACCGATCGCGGTTTCGAGGCGCGGCTGCAGGAGCGCTGGACCTGGCTTCGCACCCGCCTGCGCCGATCCGAGACCTGAGGAGACAACCTGGCCGGGGCCTCGGGCGTCTGAGGGGATGTCGAAAGATCACTACGATGCGGCAGGCGCAGCGCCCCGCACCATCCTGGGAGGGATGTCGTCATGAAGAAGTCCATCGCCAACGGAATGGGTCTGGCCCTGGCCTTGACCGGCCTCATCGCTCTGCCCGCCGCCGCGGCGGAGGGTCCGGGGCCGGCGGGCGCCGACGGCAAGGGCGGCATCGCCGCACTCGTTGGACCGGTTGCGCCGGTCCCCGCCGAGACACCGCACCGCGGCACACCCGACCCCAAGGTCAAGCGGGCCCAACAGATCATGGCGAAGTTCGGCATACCCGGCGGGCCGGTTGACGGCTATTCGGGCGCCCAGACCGTCCAGGGCCTGTGTGCCTTCCGCCGGATGACCGGCCAGACACCCACGCGGGGCGGCCTGGACCACCAGATCTACCTCAAGCTCGTCGAGTTCGATGCGAAGTACTCCTCCATCGGGCAGTTCCCGGCCTCCTCCTTCCAGGGCAAGGTCACCTATGTGCACGTCCAGATGACCTGCCAGACGGCCTTCTATGTCAAGGACAAGACCTACCAGCGGGTCCTGCGGGTCTCGACGGGAATGCGGGGTCATGACACCCCGTCCGGCTACTACAACCTCGGCTCCACGCTCAAGGGCTGGTGGTGCAGCACGCTCTACCCGGAGTCATGCCGCAAGCAGACGACCGGTGAGTTCGCCTATCTGCGCAATTTCGGCAATATGTACAACTCCCGCCAGGTCATCGGGGCGATCTACCTGCACGGGTCCACCTCGGTGCCGACCTATCCGGCCTCGCACGGCTGCATCCGCGTCAGCGTCACCGATGCCGACTGGATGTACCACAAGGTCGCGAACATGCCGATCTTCATCACGGGCAAGTACGTCTGATCGCCCGGGCGCGGCGACGGCCCGGGGGATAGGGTCGGCGCCATGTTCCGCGACATCTCGCTCGGTGATATCGCCCTGCTGATCCTTGCCGTCTCGGTGGCCTTCCTCGTCTATCGCCTCGGCTCGCTGATCGGCAAGGCGGGCAAGATCCTCGACGAGACGCAGGCCTCGCTGCGCACGACCACCGAGAACGTCCAGCCGACTCTGGTCAAGCTCACCGATACGGTCGGGCTGGCCAATGACCAGCTCGCCCGGGTTGATGGCATCACGGCCAATGTCGGCTCGATGGCGACCAATGCCAGCGCGCTGACCTCACTCTTTGCCGCCACGGTCGGCCAACCGCTGGTCAAGGTCGCCGCCTTCTCGTATGGCGTCCGGTCGGCGCTGGCGGACAAGCCCGGCACCGGCGGGGCCCACCGCCGAGCGGAGGAGTCGTGAGCCGGCGGGGTCGTTTCGGGGTGGCGGCAGCCGCGTTCGCAAGTGGGGCCGCGGCATACGGCCTGTATCGGCTCGGTGCGCGCTACCGCCCCGACGCCCCGCTGGCGGGGCTGACCGACTTCCGGGCCCGGGTGCGCTCGGGCATGGCCGAGCGTGAGCGAGACCTGCGCGATGCCCTGGGGTATGACGCGACGGGGGTCGCCCCCAAGCTCGCCGGCGACGGGCGCGCCCCGGCATACCCCAGCAGTCCGCAAGTGGACAGCGCCCGGCTGAGCGCGGAGGAGGCCCGCGACCTGCTGCGGGATCCCGCCGGCCCGCGCCCGGACCGGGTCGCCGGCGACGAGGGCGCCGGAATCTGAGAGCTGGGCCGCGCAGCCGAGCGGCCCTTGTGAGCGCGAGCGGGGCTATATCCCCGCTCGCACTCACAAAGCCCGCTCCGCTCGGCAGACAGCCCGCTCGCGCTCACCAACCCCGCTCCGCTCGGTCGCGCGAACAACTCGCAGGCCTCGCCGGGCGGGCTCGCCTAGACTGGACCGGCCCTTCAGGGGCACCCACCACGACGAGAGCACATAGGTCGATACCGCATGGAAACCGCTGAGATCCGGCGCCGCTGGCTGAACTTCTTCGAGAGCAAAGGCCATCTTGTCGTGCCCTCGGCTCCGCTGATCCACGACGACCCGAATCTGCTCTTCGTCAATGCCGGGATGGTGCCCTTCAAGCCCTACTTCCTCGGCCAGGAGACCCCGCCCGGCCCGCGCGCGACGAGCGTGCAGAAGTGCGTGCGCACCCAGGACATCGAGGAGGTCGGCAAGACCTCCCGGCACGGCACCTTTTTCCAGATGAATGGCAATTTCTCCTTCGGCGATTACTTCAAGGAGGGGGCGATTCGCTTCGCCTGGGAGCTGGTGACCTCTTCGGTCGAGTCCGGAGGCTTTGGCCTGGACGGCGAGCGGCTGTGGGCGACCGTGTATGAGGACGACGACGAGGCGATCGAGCTCTGGCGCGGCCTGACCGGGCTGCCGATGGAGCGGATCGTGCGGCGCGGCAAGGCCGACAACTACTGGCATATGGGCGTGCCCGGCCCGGGCGGCCCGTGCAGCGAGATCTACTACGACCGCGGCCCCGCCTATGGCCCCGACGGTGGCCCTGAGGTCGATGAGGACCGCTTCCTGGAGTTCTGGAATCTCGTCTTCATGCAGCACGAGCTGTCCGCGGTGCGCAGCAAGGTCGACTTCGATATTGCGGGCGACCTGCCGGCCAAGAACATCGACACCGGCATGGGCCTGGAGCGGATCGCCTCCATCCTGCAGGGCGTCGACAATATGTATGAGATCGACGAGGTCAAGCCGGTGCTCACCCGCGCGGCGGAGATGACCGGCAAGATCTATGGCGCGAAATCCGGCCCGTCCGCGACCGAGAGCCACCCCGATGACGTCCGGCTGCGCGTCGTCGCGGACCATGTCCGCTCCGCCCTGATGCTCATCGGTGATGGCGTCACCCCCGGCAACGAAGGCCGCGGCTATGTGCTGCGCCGGATGCTGCGCCGCGCGGTGCGCTCCATGCGCCTGCTGGGGTATGACGACCCCTGCCTGCCCGAGCTCCTCCCGATCTCGTTGGAGAAGATGAAGGCGTCGTATCCGGAGTTGGAGTCCGGCTTTGGGCGGATCAGCCAAATCGCGTATGCCGAGGAAGAGGCCTTCCGCCGCACCCTGCAGTCCGGCACGACGATGCTCGATGTCGCGGTCGAGAAGACCAAGGCCGCGGGCAGCACGGTGCTCTCTGGCGATCAGGCGTTCGCGCTGCACGACACCTATGGCTTCCCGATCGACCTGACCTTGGAGATGGCGGCCGAGCAGGGTGTCGAGGTGGACCGCGACGGTTTCACCCGCCTGATGACCGAGCAGCGGCAGCGGGCCAAGGCAGACGCGAAGGCGAAGAAGTCCGGGCACGGCGACACCTCCGCATACCGCGGGATCGCCGACGGTCTCGGGCACGAAGTGGAGTTCACCGGCTATCACGAGGTCACCGGCGAGGCGCGGGTCGCGGGCCTGCTCATCGACGGTGCGTCCGCGCCGGTCGCGGCGGCGGGCCAGGAGATCGAGATCGTCCTGGACCGGACCCCCTTCTATGCCGAGGGTGGCGGGCAGCTCGCGGACGGCGGACTGCTGCGGCTGGCGAATGGTGCGCTCGTCGAGATCGATGACGTTCAAAAGCCGATCACCGGCCTCATCGTGCACCGTGGCCGCGTCGTCTCGGGTGAGGTCGGCACGGGTGAGCAGGCGTATGCCGAGGTCGACATCGCGCGCCGCCGCTCCATCTCGCGCGCGCACACTGCGACGCACATGGTGCACAAGGCGATCCGAGAAGCGTTGGGGGAGACGGCGACTCAGGCGGGGTCGGAGAACAGCCCGGGCCGCTTCCGCTTCGACTTCAACACCGCGGCGGCGGTCCCCGCGTCGGTCTTGCGCGATGTCGAGGCGCGGGTCAATCAGGTGCTGTTGGAGGATCTCGCGGTCCGCGCGGAGGTCATGACCCAGGCGCAGGCCCGCGAGGCCGGTGCGATGGCGCTCTTCGGCGAGAAGTATGGCGATGCGGTGCGCGTCATCTCTGTCGGCGATTGGGCGCGCGAACTGTGTGGTGGCACGCACGCCGAGCGCACCGCCCAGCTGGGTCTCGTCACGCTGCTCGGCGAGTCCTCCATCGGCTCCGGCGTCCGGCGCGTCGAGGCGCTCGTCGGCACCGATGCCTATTCCTTCCTCGCGCGGGAGCGGGCGATCGTCGGCCAGCTCACCGAGCTGATGAAGGGTCGCCCGGAGGAACTACCGGAGCGGGTCCACGGCCTGATGGGCAAGCTCAAGGACGCCGAGCGCGAGCTGGACAAGCTGCGCAAGGAACAGCTCGCGGCGGCCGGTGCCAACTTGACCGCGTCGGCGCGTGATGTCGGCGGCGTGACCTTCCTCGGCCATGACGCTGGCGCGGAGGCGAGCGCCGATGACGTGCGCACGCTCGCGCTCGATCTGCGCGGGCGCCTCGGCAACGACCGGCCCGCGGTTGTCGCGGTCACCGGCTCCGGCGGTGGGCGCCCGGTGATCGTCATCGCGACCAATGACGCGGCTCGCGCGGCGGGCTCCAAGGCGGGCGCGCTGGTGCGTGTCGCCGCCGGTGTGCTCGGCGGCGGGGGCGGCGGCAAGGACGATATCGCCCAAGGCGGCGGGCAGGACGCGAGCAAGACCGGCGCGGCGCTCGCGGCGGTCGAGGCCGCGCTGGGCGCCTGAGCGGAATGCGCCGCGGCGCCCGGCTCGGCATCGACGTCGGCTCGGTCCGCGTCGGGGTCGCGATGTGCGATCCCGACGGGGTCCTGGCCTTCCCGGTAGCGACCCTCGCGCGGTCGGGAGCGGACGGCATACCTGCTGATACGGGGGGCGGGGATCTCGCAGAGATCGCCGAACTCGTGCGCGAACACGCGGCGATCGAGGTCATCGTCGGCTTGCCGCGCTCGCTGGACGGCGGCGAGGGTCCCGCCGCGGCGCTGGCGCGCGGTTATGCTCAATCAGTTGCTGCGGCAATCGATCCGGTCCCCGTGCGTCTGGTCGACGAACGGATGACCACGGTCGATGCCCACCGCAACCTCCGCGCCAGTGGCGTCGCAGGGCGATCCCAGCGGCGAGTCGTCGATCAGGCGGCTGCCGTGCTCATCCTGCAGGCGGCGCTGGATCAGGAGCGGGCGACCGGGAACCCACCCGGCAGCCCGGCGACGCAGACACGGCGCAAGCCGCGACGGAAGGGCACCACCTAAGGAAGCGCTGATCTTTAGGACTGTGCGGCCTGGTGGCTGGCTCGGCCGGGCGGGTCGGGAAATGA